>NZ_JBSRDC010000045.1:0-54125 GCF_055145285.1 Salinivirga sp.
TTTCTTAACGATTCTCCTTTGAGGTCGATCCTGTGAGAAGAGTTTACCAACCGATCCAAAATAGCATCTGCTATTGTCCCTTCTCCAATAAGATCATACCATACAGAGACTGGGATTTGTGATGATATAATGGTCGATTTACGGTCAAAACGGTCATAAATAATATCCATCATTTTTTCACGTGATTTGTTGTCATATGGTTGCAGTCAAAAATCATAGAGTATGAGCAAATCACTTTTTTCAAGCTTTTTGAGTTCTTTGATATATGTTCCATCAACTTTGCATAGTGTGAGTTTTTCCATTAATCTTGATACTCCGGTATTGTGGACTTTATACCCCATCAGACAAGCCTGATGGCCTAAAGCATGTGCAAGATAGCTTTTGCCAACACCAGATGGAGCGGTAATGATTATGTTTTCTCTTTTTTGCAAAAAATCAAGCTTTGCCAGACGGTTGAACATGTTTTTGTCCAAATTTCTTCTTTCAGAAAAGCTAACATCAGCAATAGATGCTTTTTGTCTGAAATTGGCCGCTTTGATCAAACGGCTGATTTTCCTGTTCTGCCTGTCTTCCCATTCATGATCGGCCAGTAAAGCAACGTATTCATCCGGCGTAAGGTCGTTGAACTGGTTGTTTTTTACATGCTGCAAATGCGTTTCGGCCATTGCGCTTAACCGCATGTTCCTAAGCTTCTCTACTGTTTGATTGTTGTTCATTTTTCTTTCGTTTTAAATTATTTGTAATTACTTGCACCTCTTATGTTCGAGTGTTTAGGAATATGTGTTGCAAAGTTTATTTCCAACTATTTTTCTGCATTAATTCTATCCATGTTGTTTTTTAATATGTTAGATATTTTTTTGTATGAAAAGGTACCTGCTTCGATAGCTATTTTACAAGCTGTGTTCAGGCGGTCAGAACCATAGCTGCGATTCAGTTGTATGATGCCCATTGCGCGCTTGTATTGTGTTTTGGGGTATTCTCCAAAAGAGAGCACACCTTTTATACATTCGGTTACATGCTTGCCGTGTTTTGCCGCTTTGTTTACAAAATAGTCTACATTATACTCAGTGTATGCTTTTTGCTGACTGCCCAGGTGGTCTTTGACAGTGATGTAAACACCTTTTTCGTAGCTCCGTTTGTGGAATGCAATACGCTCGTGATTGTAATAAATTTCTACGGTTTTGCCCGTATAATGTATCAATTGGTGTTGTGAAATGATATAATCCTCGGTGTAGGTATTCTGCGAAGCCAATAAACCAGGTTTTGCTTTCTTGCCCTACATCATTTGTAGTCAAATTAATCAAATTGATACGAATCAGCTTTTATTGAAATGAATTCTGATAATCTAAATTTTTTAGTTATAACAAAAAATATTTGTATGCTAAAGGTTTGATTGATATGCTTTAACGGTAATAAATGTATTGATGTGGCAGAAATGAGTTGAATATATGGGTTTTATTTATTTCTTTTGTGGGCTTAAATAATATAACAAAATTATAGTATGTAAGGAATTTGATTGGATTGTCCTTTCATAATTCATTGTATGCTATGTGGTCTGATTATTATCCTGTTATTATAGAATAGAATTATATTGTTTAATTATTTAATTATTTACATTTTATGAAACGCTTAATTACCATTGTTGGTTTTGTTGTGTTTTTTTCAACATTTATCAACGCACAAAATCAGAAATTTGATGTTTTTTCTTCTCCAGATGGAAAAAAAGAAAACCTCATTAACCCTTTAAATAATAAAGGGAGGAATGAGGTATTGCAAAAAAAGTTGTTAAAGTATCAAAGGGAACTTAGTGAACTGAATATTAAAACAAATGTTCGGTCAGAATCTAACCTCTGTTTAGAAGCTGATAGTTTAGCGCTTGTGGCCATTTATAATAAGATGAATGGTACAAACTGGACAATGCAGGATAATTGGCTAAGCGATCAGCCGGTGAAAGATTGGTGGGGAATTACGGTTGAGAATAATCGTGTTACCGCTATCGACTTTTATATTGATTACAGTACTTCACAAAATGTTTCAGGTAATCTTGCTGATGAGCTATGGACGTTGACAGGTCTGGAACTCCTAAAAATGAAAGATAACACTATTACAGGAACCCTATCTGCCGACATTCAGAATCTTACCAATCTGACGCAATTGGATTTATCAAGAAATGAAATCTCTGGTAATATACCTGTTGAAACCGGAAGTTTATCTGAATTATCAATCCTTAATCTTGGTAGCAATCAGCTTACTGGTAATCTTCCTTCAGAGTTGGCAAATCTGAGCAAGTTAACGAAGTTGATACTCTGGAACAATCAATTATCAGGAGATATCCCGTTTGAACTCAGCAATTTGACCTATCTTTCTGATTTAACTATTTCTGAAAACCAGTTTACCGGCACTATTCCTCCGGAGTTAGGGAACATGCCAAACTTAACAAGATTGTTACTTAACGACAATGAATTGGAAGGTACTATTCCTGAAGAACTTGGTGATTTATTGAATTTAGAAGATTTAGCACTTAGTGGCAATAATTTAACAGGTGCCATCCCTTCATCTTTAGGAAATTTAACAAAAATAACAGGACTTCATTTGGATAGAAATCAGCTAACTGGAACCCTCCCTCCTGAATTAGGAAACCTTAATGATTTATACCACCTTTCATTACAGTATAATGAGTTGGAAGGTGCTATCCCTCCTGAAATGGGTAATTATACCAATATGGATTATTTCTTTGTTGAATATAATAATTTTACTGAGCTGCCAGATCTTACCGGCTTAACTACTATTTTTATGATTACAGTACAAGAAAATAATCTTGATTTTGGAGATTTGGAACAAGCCGGAGTCGATTGGTCAATCGACGAATTTTATTATGCTCAACAGGGTTATGCACCGCAACCAGACACCATTAAAAATGGAGATCAGCTTACACTTACAGCGAATATCGGTGGTACAGGCAATGAATATATCTGGCTGAAAAACGGTACCGCATTTGATACCACTTCAATCAATAATATTACTGTAACCAATTCATCTTCTGATTACTATTCATGTAAAATCTCAAATGCGCAATTTCCTGAATTGATCCTCGAGACGTATGAGGTGTACTCAGGTGAAACCAGCCATGGTGTGGCTATCGAAGAGTATAATGCACTTGTGGCTTTATACGATGCTACAGATGGCGACAACTGGAAGAACAAAGAGAACTGGATGACAGAGGCAAATGTGGAAGAATGGTATGGCATTACTGTCGAAGGGAGTAGAGTAAGACAAATTAGTTTGGAAGAGAATAATTTAACAGGAATATTACCTTCTGATATTCAGTTTCTTGATAAACTTGTTTATGTCAAATTCAATAAAAACAATTTAGGAGGTGAATTGCCTGCAGAATTAGGAGATTTGTCTGAATTAGAGGATTTATATCTATATCACAACGAGTTCACTGGTGCAATTCCTTCTGAGTTGGGAAATCTTAGTTCATTATATGCCCTTGGCCTTTCTGGAAATAAATTTGAAGGCGCTGTTCCGGCATCGTTAAATAATTTATCCTTTTGCTTTGCACTACTGCTTGATGATAATAACCTTGATTCTTTACCTGATCTTTCCGATATTGGAAGCAGTTACGCTGGTTTGTATTATTTCTATGCTCAAGAAAATCAATTTACTTTTGCAGATTTTGAAAACACAGGGTATCTGGCAAGTGAAATTCCTAATTTTACCTATACCCCACAAGATATTCTATCGCAACAAATCGATACGGTTGGAAGTACTGTAACTCTTACTGTCATATCAGAAAGCACTACTAATGATTATCAGTGGATGCGCAATGGAGAGATATACACGGGCGAAACTGATAGTATACTTACCTATGATGTAACTGATGAAAGTACATATTATTGCATGGTTACGAATGCGACTTATCCGGATCTTACACTTTATACAATGGCAGTTGGTGCAAACATCATCCAGGGAGTGAAAATTCAGGATTATGATGCTTTAGTGGCTTTATATAATAGCACTAATGGCGAAAGCTGGACCGATAATGAAAACTGGCTTTCAGAATCTCCTGTTTATACCTGGAATGGCGTTACAGTGAATGGGAGTCGCGTAACTGGCATTGAATTATACCAAAATAATCTAAGTGGTACATTAACTCCTGAGGTGGGCAACCTGGATAGCCTTAAAGTGCTTTATATTTATGATAATGAGTCAATAACCGGAACAATTCCTGCAGAAATAGGATCCCTGACAGCTTTAGAAAAATTGGCTTTTAGAAATGAACAATTCACTGGTGCGATTCCGGAAGAACTAGGAAATCTTGTGAATTTAAAATATTTATATTTAAGCAATAATAATTTTTCTCAATTGCCGGATTTCTCTGAACTTACCAACTTAAGTGTTTCCTATATCCATGAAAATCAATTTAATTTTACAGATCTGGATAGTGCGGGAATTGACTGGACTGTAATGGGAACGGATTATGCTTATGCACCACAACAAATGATGGAAGCACCTGAGTTTACAATCGATGGTGAAGAGGTCTTACTAAGCGTTAATGATTCATGCATAGATAATGAGTACATGTGGTATAAAGATACAAACCTTATTGCCACAACTGATACCAATAGTCTTTTAATTCCATTTGTAGATTCAACCAATTATTCCTGTACAATTACAAATGAACGCTATCCTGATTTAACCCTTAATACTGATACTGCAAGAGTTATTTTACCACGCTACGAGGTAACTTTTAGTGTCTCTGACGGTACAAATCCTATTGTCGGTGCTGAGGTTAGTTTATCCAATGGTGATGTTTTAACTACCGACCAGGATGGTAATACAGTGATTGTATTACCTGATGATGAATATGACTATACCATTACAAAAGATGGATATTTAACTCATTCCGAAACCCTTACTGTAAGCGGTGAAGCATTAACCAAAAACATTACTTTGCACGAAATTCATATCGTTACCTTTCATATAACAGTGGATTCGGATCCTGTTGAGAATGTACAGGTAGAAATAGCCGGAAATGTTTTTAGTACTGATGCAAATGGTAACCTGGATGTGGAACTGGTCGATGGTACGTATGGTTACTATGTTGAAATTGAGGGTTACCAAAGTCTGGCTGGAGAAATTGTTGTTGATGGTGCTGATGAAACAGTGGAGATTGCGCTTACTCCGCTTTATACGGTTCAGTTTAATGTAACAGATGGCAACAATCCCTTACCAGAGGTTGAAATTGCTTTTGGAGAGGATACTCTGATTACAGATTTTAGCGGAATTGCTTTGGTTGATACAGTTAATGGTACATATACCTGTGCATTTTCGAAAGATGGTTACCAGTCACAATCAAGTGAATTAACTGTTGACGGTGCAGACCTGAATATTGAATTTACAATGCAACCTCTTTACACAATAACATTCACTATTTTAGATGAAGCTTCTAATCCGATAGAAGGCGTAACTGTTACTATAGGTGATAGAAATTTGATTACAAACACCAATGGTGTGGCGCATATTGATACAATCAATGGCAATTATGATTATGTTGTTTCCATGGTTGGTTATGAACAAACACAGGGCACAATAACTGTTAATGATGCAAATACAAACCAAAATATTACCCTGCAGGAAGCTGCTGTCACTTACGCTGTTACTTTTACAATAAATGACGGTACCAATCCGCTGGGCAATGCAAGTGTTACTATGTCTGGATATGGTGAAACCTTAACAAATGATTCAGGTATTGCTGAATTTACTGATGTGAGTAGTGGAACTTATAGCTATTCTGTTTCACTTGAGGGTTATAATGATGCCGATGGGAATATTTCGGTAGTTGATCAGAATGTAAATGAAACCATTACCCTGATAGACACCACAACAGGTATTGAGCAAATGGAAGTTAGTAAGCTTAGCGTTTATCCTAATCCTGCATCGGGATGGGTAATAGTTAAGAGTGAAGTTTATATTGAAACAATTCAATTAATGAGCGTGGTAGGAGAGGTTGTTCTTAGTAAAAAAGTAGCGGCCCATGAATCTGAATTAAATATAGATAACCTGAATGCAGGTGTATATTTAATGCGGGTAAACTCTGATAATGATCAAGCCGAGATCATTAGAATTGTAATCAAATAGAAACAGAAAAAGTAGATTCACGGGTAAGGAATACTTTGGACTTCAAAGTAATTGACTTATTACAAGTTTTAAATGTCCGCGAGAATTTTCTTGCGGACATTTTTTTCTTTTTTATACTTTTAAAAGTATATAAACCCCAGGCTGGGTGCCTGGGGTTTATATTTGTTTTTACTGTAGTTAGTACTTCACCTTGAGTTCCTTCCGGTTTTCCATGCTGTGGGTTTTGCCTGCAATCTTAAACTGGAAACCCTGCGCCACCGTTTCCACGGGTTTAATCACAACTTCATTCTGGGTGATGGTGTAACTAAATGTTGATCCTTTATATTGCAAGTTAAACGACAAGTGCTCCCAATGCTCGGGCAGGTTAGGGGCAATTTCAATGGTTTCATTCATTTTTAAACCGGCAAAGTTCTTAATCATAATGTCGAGTGAACCGGCCATCACGCCCGCATGAATACCTTCGCGGGTGGTGCCGCCCTGCGTATCGTAAATGTCACTCTCCATGGCATTGGTAAACCATTTCCAGAGCACTTTTTTGTCTACGTTAAGATATTTGAGTACGTAGCTGTGTACCACGTAACTCAGCGTGGAGCCGTGACTGGTGCGTTGTATGTAATAGTCAAAATTTTTACGGAGTATCTCCACCGGGTCATCGCATTCGTAGCCCAATCTTTGCAGTGTTTCTTTCACTTGCTGTGGCTGTAATAAAAAGCAAATCATGAGCACGTCGGCCTGCTTGGATACTTTATAGTTATCGGGCGAATCGTTTTCTGATTTCAGAATGCGGTCCATACGGCGAATGTTGCCGTACTTTTCTTTGTAATGTGCCCAGTCAAGCTCTTTCAGGTCAAAATATCCGGCATATTGCTCTATGATGCCATCATCGCTTATGGGAACGTGGAGCTTGGAAGCAATATTTTTCCATCGTTCAACTTCTTCATCGGTTGGGTTGATGCGCTTTATGAGTGTTTCGGGTATTTCGTCGAGTAGTTCTACGGCGCGGTTCAATAGCCAGCTCACCAACACGTTGGTGTATGCGTTATCGTTTATGCCGCCTTCTTCGTCGGGTTTACCCGGATATTTTTCATGAAACTCATCGGGCCCCATCACACCATTAATGTGGTAGCGGTCGTCATCTTCGTTGTATTCAGCTATGCTGGCCCAGAATCGGCAAATAGAATAGTAGAGGTCGCTGCCATAGTTTTCGAAAAAGGCATCATCTTCGGTGTATTTCATGTATTCCAGCACATTGTATGCAATGGCAATGGATACATGTCGTTGCCTGCGGCTAAGGTCTGGTCCCCAGTCGCCAGAAACGGGGTTGAAGTGTATAACCTGTGTTTCTTCTTTGCCGTCATCCGCGGTTTGCCAGGGGAACATGGCACCGCTGTATCCATGTTCATGTGCATAGGCCCGGGCATCGTCTAACCGGCGGTAGCGGTATTTGATAAAAGCTTTTACTATTTCAGGGTAGTGTTTAACGTAGAAGGGTAAAATATAAATTTCGTCCCAGAAGATGTGTCCGCGATAAGCTTCGCCATGCAGCCCGCGTGCGGGTATGCCTGCGTCGAAGTTCTGGTTATGGGGAGAGCCTGTAACCAATAGATGGTATGTGTGCAGCCGGGCTACTTTCTGGGTGAAACGGTCGCCTTCGATTTCAATGCCGGTCTTTTCCCACATGCCGTGCCAATAGTCGCGGTGTGAGGTGAACAGGGTTTCAAAGTCGGCCGCATTCAAGGCATTCATGAGCGACGATTGTTTGGGATCAACCACATCCATATCGCGCGAAGTGAAGATGGCTGCAGTTTTTTCCAGCTTATAAGTTTTGCCTTTTTGGGCTTTGAATTTGATGTTTTCGTAGATCTCTTCGTCTTTTTCTACCACCTCACTTGTGTGCAACTGGTATTGTTTTTCTTCTTCGAAAAGCTGATTCCTGATGGTCGTATGTATGTCTGCTTTTGAGGAGTTGGTACGGGCATGTAGATAGATGGTGCTGTTTTCGGCTTTTTTCTCCACCACCTCGAGATGCTTGGAGTTCAATTGCCGGTAACGGGGTACTCCGTAGTTAATAATGGAGCCGTCGATACCGCTTATTATCGTAATGTTTTCGTTATAATTCAGTGGTGTAATTTCGTATTTAATGTGTCCGTGGTGGGGCAATTGTATGTTGGCAAAACGCTCGACATTAATTTCTGTTTCCCGTCCATTTTTGTCGCGCAACACCATATACCGTGTCATGATGGCATCGCGCATATTAAGGCGGTGCTCATATTCCAGTATTTCGCAATTTTCCAGTTTAAGCGGTTTTTCCTTATCACCTATTTTAATCTCAATGAGCAGCCAGTTGGGTATGTTGACAAAATCGTTGTTGTAAATGGTTTTGTCGTGTACTTTAGAAGGGATTTTATTAAAAACACCTGCCACGTAAGTCCCCGGATAGTGGGTATCATCATCTGCACGCTGGCTTTCAAAGGTTCCGCGCGAACCAAAATAACCGTTTCCTGTAGTTGTAAGTACTTCGCGTAGCAATTCTTCTTCCGGGTTGAACCCGTGATAAGTCAGGTGCCAGTTGTCTTCGTATACATCATTTTTAAACCACTGCAATATATTGGCAAAGGTAATTTCTTCCATATCGTTTACAACAATATCGGCACCATTGGCCAGAAGAGATTGCTTGTCGCCTGTACGGGTTATACCCAAAACAAGGCCAAAGTTACCATTGCGTCCGGCCTGTACGCCAGAAATGGCATCTTCCACCACCACGCACTCTTTGGGATGCAATCCCATATCGCTGGCAGCCTTCTCAAAAATATCGGCCTCGGGTTTTCCTTTTAGCTGTAGTTTTTGCGAAACTTCACCATCAACAATCGTTTCGAAACGGTTGGCCAGGTTCACACTTTCCAGTATAAAACGGCAATTTTTGCTGGAAGAGGCCACGCCAATATGAATATTATTTTTTTGTAGTTCATTGATAAACGCCAGCGTAGAGTCGTATAAATCCACATCTTCTTCTTTTATGACCTCACGAAAGGCTATATTTTTACTGTTGCCTATACCACAATAGGTCATTTTGCCGGCCTTGTCAGTTGGGTCTCCAAAGGGCAATTTAAATCCCCTTGATTCCACAAAAGATTGCACACCTTTGTATCGGGGTTTGCCATCGACATAAGGTACATAATCATCTTCATAAGTAAATGTGGTATCTGCTTCCTGGTTTTTCAGAAAATCTTCAAACGTGCGTTTCCATGCCCTGAAATGCACACTGGCCGTTTGGGTTATTACGCCATCTAAATCAAATATTACTCCTTTGACTTGCATATAGGTGTATTTTAAGTTGTTGTTTATCAGTTTTTATTTTCTCGCTATTTCATTGAAAATGCTTACCAGTATGTCTGGTGCTGTAACAAACAGACATTGTTGTTTTGGGACTGATTCAAGTACTTCGTCCATCAGGTTTTTGTCTTCCGTAACAAAAATAACAGCTGTGTCTTTGGATTGTTCTGCCACTTTTTTCACCATGGCCACATCAGAATGCGTGTCGCCACAAACGAGGTTTTCGCCATGTTCAATTTTAAGATTCAACGATTCATTTAAATACATCACGCCGTCACCTTTGTCAAAATCTTTAGACTGGCCTGTATCGCTGTCTACAGTTAGAATTATTTCAATGTCTTTACCGGTATCTTCTACCCGGAAGTGTTTTTTTTCGGGGTCAATTTTATTCATCACTGCAATAACGGTTTTTAGAAATTCCATAGATTCTTTTTCCGGCACCGATTGGCTTACATCCTGCCGTGCTATGGTTGTTTGCCCGAATTTGTGCTGTATGCCCGAGCCTATGAGACCGAATTTTTCATAATCCGGGTTTTGTAATAATTCATCAATTTTTCGATTGAGTTCATTCAGCCGGGCTTGTTTTTCTTCTTTTATCTCCAGTTGATGGCGTTTTCCTTCCACCATAAATTCACGGCCTTTCGATGCAGCATAAATAAAATCTTTATCCGGGGTGGTGCTTACATCTACCAGACCGGGATCTTGCAGTGGGGCAGAAGTGAGTACAATAGTATTCTGTGCGGCGCTGCGGGCAAAACGGGTGAGAAATACGGCATTGTAGAGCGACTGGATAGACGAGCGGTAACGGCCGCAATAATTATTGATGGTGCCGTCGCGGTCGGTGATTAGGTTGCTGATGGTTTTATTGCTCAAAAATTCAATCCCCTGGCTCACCTGCTCAGCAAAATGCGGATGTATGCTTTGTAAGTGCTTGTTAAAGGCGTCTTCTCCTTTTTCAAGAAACAGTATGTCTCTTTTTAGCTCATCTATTTCATAGCTTAGGTCGACTTTTATGGTCTTTTTCGTATCAATTTTCAGTATAAAACTATTGTTTTCGCGGGGAATATGCTCCAGTGACGCAAGATGTGTCTTGAGTTGCTCAATATCATGGATGTCCGAAATGGCATTGGTCTCAAGGTATTGGGCCACTAATTTTTTCCTGGTTTTTTTTGTGGCCGACATTACGGAATAAAAACTTTGTAAAGTGTCAATTATCATCTGTTTGTTTTTTTAGACGTCAATTCATTTGTGCAACAATATTAGACCTAAATGGGTCTACATAGGTAATGTAGTGAAATCTGGTTACTTATTCAAATAAATTAAACTCCCGGCGCTGTTTCTATTGAACAATAATTTTTTTTGCCTCAGGCATATTTTTGCTTTTCAGGATGTAAATACCGGATGGCAAATCGGGTAACTTGATTTTGCTATCGGGTGTGCTGCTTTTTAAAACAAGCCGGCCATTCATATCAAACAGGCTCACACCGGAGACAGCCCTGTTGAAATGGAGTGTATTCCCCGATTGCACCGGGTTAGGATACATTGCGATATTTTGTTGTACAGGGTACGTAATATTTTGCGCATTTTCATCAATCATGCGCATCCCCTGTATTTCGTTGTCCCAGTTCATTTGTATTTCTACTACAGGAACACCATATTCGGGCGTATAAAACTGTAGTCCTTTAGTAGAATCTACAGCCACATCATCCTCCATGAGATACCAACCGCCAATGGAAGGTTTGCCGTATAAATCGACTTCAAATATGGTGGCGTTCGAGACTTTAAATGCCGAATAGGCGTATTGCCAGGTTTCAACGGTACCTGTATCTTCAACCATCCGTGATGCTGTAATTCGTATATCAAACCTTACGGAATCGTGAAAAGGTATGGAAAGATTAAAATCTTCGGGTGTGCCTTCAATTTCATGATTAATGGTTTCTGAACCACCTGCTCCAATTGTTAAGGGAAAGGTTAGATATTCCGGTGCAGGATCCAGCAATACAGGGAATAATTCTCCCTCCATGTCGATTAACATTCCAAGTAAATAAAGAACATTAGCTTCCAGGTTGAGACAAGTGTAGCTGTTGTCCTGGTTTTTCATTACCATAGTGGTTTCGGGTAATGTATCCAGTTCGGGGAAGCCATCTTTGCTCAATATCTCAATTGTTCCGTTCACATTGGGTTGAAGCGAGGTGAAATTCCATAACTGTGGGTCTACACTGTCTGCCGGAATCCATTCGGCCGTATCTAATTGTAATTCGGCGGTGGCATAAACATCGCCAATAGTACCCAAATGGTCTGTGGTATAGGATAATTCCTGTGAAAACCCTGGAAATGAAAGGTATATCGTAAAAAGCGTTAATATGAATATCTTCATAGTTCAGATTTTGAGGGTTAGGGTATTCAAAACTAATAAAAATAGACCATTTTACGGTTAAACAATCGTTAAAGTCTGGTTTTTAAATGCGGTCAATAATCATGATCAGGGAGGTACCTATACCCATCCCCGAAAGTAAAAACACCCAGTCGCGAAACTTGACAGAAGTACACCGTAATATCATGTAGCTAATTAGCAATATTGTAATTACAATGAGAATTTGTCCGCCTTCTACTCCGGTATTGAAACCAAACAGGGGCATAACAAGACTATGTTCCTTGCTGAGGAGCATGCTGAGGTAGTTCGAAAATCCAAGACCGTGAATTAAACCGAAAAAAAGTGCTAACCCGTATTTTACCGCCATAAGTTTGCGTTGTGTGGGATAGATAATGTTGATGATGGCTGATATCAGAATGGTTACCGGTATAAGCACCTCAATAAGTTTCGCGTTGATATGCATATAATCCAAAGTGGCCAGCACCAGCGTGAGCGAATGTCCAATGGTAAATGCTGTCACCAGTATCAAAAGGGGTTTCCACTCTTTAACTTTGTATACAGCGCATAGGGTGATTAGAAAAATTATGTGGTCGTAGCCTTTGAGGTTGACGATGTGTTCCAGACCCAGAATAAAATAAGTATCAAACATTTTGTAATTAAAGCCTTTGTTTTCGGGTTGCAAGATAGTAAATTTACGCATGTTTAATATCGTAAGTTTAATCATATCGTTGATGTTGTATCACCCACTGCATTTGGGTGTAGTTCATTTCGATGTGGATGAATCCGGACAGGCAGGTATAGAGGTAAAAGTATTTACCGATGATCTGGAGAATGCCATTTTGCACACCCAAAACCGCGATTTTAAGATGAGCTATGCTGATAAAACGGTTATTAGCGAAGCAAATCAATACATCGAAAACCATTTTAATATTAAGCAAATGAACAAAACCGTGGGGTTGGAGTTTCAAAAGGTTTTTCAGGAGCGTGATGTAACCGGTTTTAAATATACAGCAACAATTGAAAAAAATGTACCGTTTGAAGTATGTTGCCATATTTTTTATGAGTTGTTCAACGACCAGACCAATTTATTAATTGTTAATATTGTAAATGATGAGGAGGGCTACCGGCTGTCGTCCCGAAAAACATGTGCCCATGTGGAATAAAAGGTTTATAATGACCATTTTACTCGCCTGGTTTTTAATAGCCGGCGCCTGGGCTACACATAACCGGGCGGGAGAAATTACCTATGTGCAGCTTGATGAGTTTACCTATGAAATTACCATAACCACCTTTACCAATACACAACCCACAACCTCCGGCTGGCCCCCGGTAGATCGGCCTGTGCTCGAAATAGCCTTCGGCGACAATACCACTGCCATGGTAGAGCGTGTGGAAATGATCGATTTGCCTGACTATTACCGCAAAAACACCTACGTTACTACCCACACTTTTCCCGGTCCGGGTACTTACGAACTGGTAGTGGAAGACCCCAACCGCAACGAAGGTGTTTCGAACATTCCCAACTCTGTTACGGTGGTGTTTTCCATTAAAACCATCATGCAAATTAACCCGGCACTGGGCCCCAATAGTACACCACAGTTGTTGAGTCCGCCTGTCGACAAAGCGGCCCTGAACCGTTTGTTTATACACAACCCGGCAGCCTGGGATCCTGACGGCGATAGCCTGGCATATAAACTTACTCCATGCACCGGTGAGAACGGTCAACCCATAGAGGGGTTTACCTTTCCTGATGATATTACCATGAATGAAACTACCGGCGATTTGGTTTGGGATAAACCTACAGAACTGGGGGTTTTTAATGTGGCCATTCTCATTGAAGAGTGGCGCGAGGGCGTTAAAATAGGGCAAATAACCCGCGATTTACAAATTGAGGTGTACGAAACGGATAATATGCCGCCTGAGGTGCTTTCTGAACAACAAATATGCGTAGAAGCCGGCGATTCAGTGAATATAGAGATTATGGGCTATGATCCCGATGGCGATGAATTGGTGCTGACTCCGCTGGGTGGCGCTTTTGAAGTGGCCAATCCGGCAATTTTTACTATCTCCGGAACAGCAGCCGATACTACGTATGGTGCAATTCGCTGGGGTACAGATTGTAGTCATATTCGCCGTCAACCTTATTTACTTGTGATAAAAGCCGAAGATCAGGATGAAGATATTCCTTTGGCCGACTTACATCACATTCAAATTTGGGTCAACGGACCACCTACCCAATTTACAGCCATTACCCCTACGAATAACAGTATTGAGCTAAGCTGGTTTAATCCTTCGTGTGCTACCAACGGCTACGACCTGTATCGCAAAACGCAAAGTTATCAGTGGACATTTGATCCATGTATTACAGGTATACCCGTCGGTAGCGGTTATGAGAAAATTGGTAGCGTGGAAGCCGGCACAACAAGTTTTACAGACAATGCAGGCGGAGCGGGGTTACCACAGGGATTTCAATATTGTTACAGGGTTGTACCGCGATATGACGATGCTGTTGGATATTCATCTGCCGAAGTTTGCGAAACACTAATTAGAGGCGTACCTGTAATTACCAACGTAAGTGTGGAAAGAACCGACAGCCTCAATGGTAAAATATATTTAGCCTGGAGTAAACCCACTGAAATTGACACGCTGGAGCATCCGGGACCATATAATTACAAGGTTTTCCGGTCACCAGACCTTTGGGGAAGCAATTTCGAGCCTACACCAATAGCTACATTAAGCGGTTTAAATGATACGCTCTTGGTTGATAGCGGGATGAATACAGCTGCAAATGCATACAGCTATAAGGTAGAGTTACACAATAATAATGGTCTGGTTTCGCAACCTATGGTGGCAAGTACATTGTGGCTGCAGGCCAATGGCGCCGACAACCGGGTAGCGCTCACTGTTGAGAAAAACGTACCGTGGATTAACCAAAGTTATGCTTTTTACCGAGTCGACGGGCCGGATGAAACCCTGCTGGCGGAAGTTGACTCACTCAGTTATACGCATCAGGATTTGCCCAACAACGAATCTTTTTATTACAGGGTGAAATCCACAGGCAGCTATACCGAAAGTGGTTTTGTGTATCCCATTGTCAATTTTTCTCAAATAGCTGAAGGTGTACCGATTGATACTGTGCCACCAAATGCCCCGGCAATAAGTGTGGTGGCCAACTGTGATGCTTTTTATAATGAAATAAACTGGCAAAGCACCGATGCAGAAGTGGTAGATGTGGAACTTTATTATGCATCGCGTACAGATAAACCCTTGTCAATGTTGCAGAAATTTCTTTATCCCGATACAACGATGTATCGCCATACACCCGAATTATCTGTAAGTGGCTGCTATGCAGCTAAAGCCATAGATTCGGCCGGGAATAAAAGCAATTTCTCCACAAAAATTTGCATCGATTCATGTGATTATTATGAATTACCCAATGTCATCACCACAAATAACGATGGTATAAATGATGTGTTCAGGCCCAAAGCATCAGACGATATTGTTCTGAAAACCATTGCCGAAGCGGAGGTGCAGATTTTTAACCGTTGGGGAAATTTGGTTTATGAAACCACCGATCCGCTCATTTTGTGGTACGGTCGCGATAAGCATACAGGTAAACTCGTACCCAATGGGGTTTATTATTATATCTGCAATTTAAAAGAAAAACGTATTTCAGGCCTCGAGGAGCGCTACAAAGTTGGGTTTGTGCATGTTTATCATACCAAATAGAAAAAGTAAATGAGAATAACCGCATTATTGATTATTGTTTTTGTCAGCCAGCTGGCCACGGCCCGGGTTGATACGCTTTTATTGAGAGCGCAGGGGCTATACAACGAGGGAAATTATGAAGCTGCCCGGGAATTATTCCTACAAACAGAGAATGACGATGATTGGGTGATGAAACGAAAATTAGAATTGGCCTGGTATACGACACGGTTTGATGAGATGTATCAATTGTCCAAACAATTGGACAGTTATCGCAACGAGGGTATTAGACTGCACTACCTCTTACGTTATTATGCTGTAAAAAAGGATTATGATAAAGCATTTGAAATATTGACTGAATTACTTGAAAGTCGGCATAAGCCACCACGGGCAGCCATAAGAACCGACACTGCTTTCGACAGGTTAAAGAAAATGCCCCAATGGGACAGCATCTGGAAAAGAGACCATTATAAAAGCTATGATATAAAAGTAGCCATGGCCAAAAGAGAGCTGGAGGTGCAAAACTATGATCTTGCACTTACCCTGCTCGATGAATTGATTGATGACCGTTCGTACCGTGAAATGCCCTGGTTTTATCGCAGCAGGCTGCTTTTTGAGCAAGGTTTCACAAAGTCTGCCCTAGATGATATCGACCGCGCCATCGAAGAGGAGGATGATGAGGCAGCATTTTATGCACTACGGGCAAAAATTTTGCATAAACTTGGGCGCGAAAGAAAAGCATTGAAAAGCATAATCCGGGCAGTGGAAATTGATCCTTACCAGCCTGACTATTATCTCACTGCCATTGAAGTTTCAGGAACGCTTGAGAAATTTCAGCAAGGGCAAGCATTTGCCGAAAGGTATTTAACGGCCTATCCTGAAAAGTCTGAGGCACTCTATCATTACGCCTTTATGGTATACCAAAATGGAAGTTGCATGAAGGCGTTGCCCTACATCAACCGGGCTATTGCAAAAGCCAGTTACAACCCGGAGCTTTACTACCTGAGGGCTCAGATTTATCTAAGTTGTAAAGTTTATGCACAGGCGGAAAAAGATTATGCCATGTGCATGGATTTTTGGCCACAAAAAGCCGATTTGTATTACGGTAGAGGCATTTGTAGATATCACACGGGTAACAGACAGGGGAGTTGCCGCGATTTACAAAAAGCGCTGGATTTGGGAGCCCTTGAAGCGGATAAAAAGATCGGGGAGTGGTGCCGGTGACGGATTTTAAATATATAGTGAGGGCCTCGCTTCGAGCGAGACCCTCACTGGTTACCTTTTGTGTAGTCTGTATACCTCCAGGATTTTGGGAGGTGGGAACTCGGAGTGACGTTTTCAAACCTTTTTAGACAGCCTCTTTAATAAGTTAACAGCAAGCCTGTAAGCCGGGTTCTGTCATCCTGCATGGCAGGAGATTCTATCATTTATCTGGGATTGCCATCACTGGCAACCTCTAGCAACCTACCCTCCAACATTGGGCGGGCAACCCTCAAGCGTTGGTTTACATGGTTTTACAGCCTGCGGAGTACACAGCAGCTGTAGTTGCCTACAGCCCTGGTGAGCTCTTACCTCACCTTCTCACCCTTACCCCGACGAATCGGGGCGGTTATTTTCTTCTGCACTTTCATCCCCTCACGGAGATCTTCCGGTTAAGAAGCACAGCGCCCTTTGCTGCCCGGACTTTCCTCACTTTGCCTAAGCAAAGCGCGATAGAACGGCTTGCTGTAATGTTTTTAAAATATTGCTTACATGTCTTTGTCCTTAAAAAAAGCAGTGTATTGCTTATCTGCGCTCATAATATGGTTGGTAAGCCAATTGTTTAAAAAACGGTACGTGTCGGTCGTTATTTGCCGTTTATCTGCTTTGTATTCGTTAATTAATTCATCAAGTTGGTCAATTAAAGCTTCATGCTGCTTTTTATGTTCCTCAAATTTTGGATAGCCGTGAAGTTGCATTTTCTCCTCTTCAGCTTCGAAATGGTACTGCGTGTATGATTTTAGCTCAACAAGTATGGTGCCTACTATTTGTTTTCCCTGTCCGTCGAGCATACTTTGATGTAACTTTCTTAAAAGTGCCAATAATTTTTGATGATGTGCATCAAATTCTTCAATGTGCACGCTGTACCTTGGTTCCCATTCAAAAACTGCCATATGCCAAAAGTTTTTAGTTGTTTAATACTACGAGTGTTGCGCCAAAGCCATATTCTTTATAAGAAGCATCATGAAATGCATACTTAGAATATTGTTGTGTGAGTGTTTTGCGCAGCTCATTTTTTAATGTGCCATTGCCAATGCCATGTATAAAAACTATTCGTTTTATATGGTCTTTAATGGCCTGTTCTATTTCGGACTTAAATTTATCCATTTGTATGGAAAGAATTTCACCGTTAGTTAACCCCGTAGTATTGTCAACAAGCTCGTTAATGTGTAAATCAATTTCCCGTTTCTCTTCCGGTTCAACTTTTTTTACTGTTTTTCTGGGTCGGGTGTCTGCTTTCTTTTTTGTTTGCAGCATCTTTTCCAACTCTTTCAGTTTTTCCTTTTCTTCGTTCTCAATTTTGTGCGGCGGAACATCTGGTTTTTCAATAGCCACAAGATCAAAAATTAATGATTTTTCATGGAAAAACTCATTTTCCTTAAATGTTTGCTCTTTGTACAGCTTTATAGGACTGATTACAATTTTCTTCTCAATGGGAGATACGGGTTTGTAATTTCCTTCGCTGTAAAAAATTAGCTGGAAAATGTAATCAGATGATTTGCCTATTTCATGTCTCAGCAATGTAAAGAGCGCTATTTTGGTGTTGGGTTCCACTATGCCGGCATCAATTCCCCTGGATTGGTCTTTTCCAGCTTCTACCAAATTATAGAAAATTATGTAATTGCTATCGTTAATTAAGTAAGTATCGAGGTCGGCATCGGTAGCATCGCGCCCGGGTTGTGGAACCATGGCAAAGAATGCTTTAGCTGCTTCGTTGCCTTCAATGGTGGATACTTCCGGGTAAAAATCAAAGGTATCTGCCACCTGCTCTGCTGCAGCTGTATCATTATTGTCTGTTTCCGGTGGTTCGTATTGACTAATTAAAATGAGTTCATCTTGTTCCGCAGGTACTTCAAAACCTGTTTCGTCCAAAACAAAAATAGTTCCGTCGGCAGTTGTTTTTGTTACAAGCCCGTCGCCTACGGCATTCAAAAACCGCACTTTATCTCCTTTTTTAAATTTCATTTTTTCCTTTTTTGTTTTATTTTACTGTTCCTTAATAAAAACAAACAAGATTCCGCTTGTTCCCACAGGGTATAATTATCTTCGTTTGCTTATCTTTGTGGCTTAAATTTTACACAAAAGTAAGGATTTTGTTTAGAATAGTGATCACATGAAAGATATCGACATTAATAAATACAATTATAATCTACCGCAAGAAAGAATTGCCAAATATCCCCTGGAAAAACGGGATGCCTCGAAGCTATTGGTGTACAATAAAGGTGCCATTGAGGACCACGTATTTAGTGAACTTCCTGAACTTCTACCGGAGCAAACAAGTGTGTATTTTAATAATACAAAAGTTTTATATGCACGCCTCCCTTTTCAAAAAATTACAGGAGCACAAATCGAAATTTTTTGCCTTGAGCCGCATAAGCCAGCAGATTATGCCTTGAATCTTACTACACGCAATAGCTGTCAATGGAAATGCCTTGTGGGAAATTTGAAAAAATGGAAGTCCGGACCATTGAAACTAATAGGCCATGAAGAAATTGGACTCGAAGCCCACCTGGTTACCAAAACAACCGAGCATGTTGTGGTAGCTTTTACATGGACAGCGGATTATAGTTTTGCACATATTTTGGAAATAGCCGGCAATGTTCCTATCCCTCCATATTTGAATAGAGCTGCCGAAGAACAAGATAAATATACTTATCAAACTACATACAGTAAAATCGATGGTTCAGTTGCTGCACCCACGGCAGGATTGCATTTTACGCCGGCTGTGTTTCAAAAGCTTGCTCAACAGAATATTCCCATACATGAACTTACCCTTCACGTGAGTGCCGGTACTTTTAGACCGGTAGATCATGATAATGTGAGACGTCACGAGATGCACGAAGAATATATTCATGTTGACCGGGAAACAATAGAATCTTTATACAATAACAAGCAATCGGTGTTGGCGGTAGGCACCACTACTGTCCGTACATTAGAAAGCCTTTACTGGATAGGAGTGCAAATTAATCATCATTTTCCTGAATCGGAGCAATTTTTCGATGTGGAACAATGGGAGCCCTATGAAAGAATCGCAGAAATAACAATTGATGAGGCATTGGAAGCTATTCTAAAATACATGACCCGGTTGAAGTTGGATTATATTACAGGAAATACCCGAATAATTATTGTACCCGGCTATAAGCACCACGTGGTAGACCTGCTGCTCACCAATTTTCATCAGCCACGGAGTACGTTGTTGCTTTTATTAGCATCGTTTGTAGGAGACAACTGGCAAAAAATGTATGATCATGCACTGGAAAACAATTACCGCTTTTTGAGTTATGGAGACAGCTGTTTAATTAAGTTGTAGTATGACAATTGTTAAAATCATTAATAATAAATAGTAGCAATTATTTGATTGATCTGAAAAAAGGCAAATTTGCCTTGTATTTAAGGCTAAAGAATTGTATTTTAAGCTCGTCAATCAATTGATCGGTTATTCTTTTAGTTCAGTCGTGTATGATTAAGAAAAACACCAAAAGTAAGTCGCTTACATCTATTTCATTCAAGAACAACCTGATTGTCAGTATTTCAATTGGTTTGACTGTAGCTGCCATTTTTATATTTTTTGAAATCAGAGAATTTAATAAGGACGCTGAAAAAGCCAGGAAAGAGGGGTTAGCAAGTAAAAAGCAACAAGTTAAAAGGGAAGTCGAAAATGTAATCGATTATATTCATTATACCCGGCTCTTAATGGAGAAAAGAATGCGCAATAGTCTTAAAGAGCGTACATACGAAGCCTGGAGCATAATCAACAATATTTACCACAAAAACCATAAAACCCACACAGATCGCGAAATTCTTACTATGATCAAACAGGCTTTGAGACCTATTCGATTTAACAATGGTCGAGGCTATTATTTTATTGTAAATGTAAATGGCGTAGAAGAATTATACCCTGTAAGACCTCAGGTTGAAGGTAAAAACCTTTTAAAGTTGAAAGATGCTCGTGGCAACTATGTTATTGAGGATGAAATGGAAATTGCTAAGGGCCAGGGAGAAGGTTTTGTAAAAGGATATTGGCGAAAACCAGATGGGGATAGTACGCGCATGTATGCCAAAACTTCATTTCTGAAAATGTTTGAACCCCTTAATATTTATGTTGGTTGCGGCGATTATTTGGACGATGTGCGGAAAGATATTCAGGAAGATATTATTTTGCGGATAAGACGAATACGTTTTGGTAAGTTTGGTTATGTGTTTGTAAATACCTACAATGGTGTGGCCGTAGTAATCGACTCAAGGCACTATACAGCAGGCGATACTGTGTGGGAATTAACAGACCCCAACGGTGTTAAAGTGGTTCAGGAAGAGTGGAAAGCAGTAAATAAAGCAGGTGGCGGGTATATTCGTTACCATTGGGTTAAACCCGGAACCAATGAGATAGCACCAAAAATTTCGTTTATTAAAGGTGTGGACGAGTGGCAATGGATGATTGGTGCAGGTGTTTACATTGACGAAATTGAAGCCAATATTGCCAAAGAAAGAGAACTGCTTTACAAGCGCATGTTGAGAAAAGGTTTGTCGGGACTACTTTTAATTTTAATTGTGCTGATGGTAATATTTTTTCTTGCACGAAAAAATGCGCTCATTATCCGGAATAATCTGGAAACCTTTATTTTAAAACTGCGGGTAGCCGTTAAAATGGGGAAACAAATGAAACCCGAAGATTACTCGTTACTTGATTTGCAAAATATATTGCCACCTATTAATGAGATTATTACACATAAAGCCAAAATAGAACAACAATTAAAAGAGAGTGAAATAAGGTTTCGGACCATTTTTGAAAATGTACCGATTATGCTCCTGGTATTTGATAAAGACTTGAAACTGACATTTAGAAATAAAGAATTTGATAAGGTTTTTAACCACAATAAAAACACGTCCATCAATACCAAATTTTTGTTAAGATGTCTGCCAAATACGCAAAAGAATAAAGAAGTTGTCAATGCCATGAAAAGCTGCGATGGAGAATTCCGGGAGATTGACGTGATAACATCACACGGAGAACAAAACCATAACTGGGCCTGCTTTAAAACCGCTGGCGAAGAAATTATTCTGGCCGGGTTTGACATAACTCCGTTATATCAGCAGCAAAAGCGCCTTGCAGAATCGAATGCAACCAAAGATAAGGTACTTTCTGTGGTCTCACATGATTTGCACGGGCCGTTTAATACAATCATTGCCTTTTCGAACATTTTGTTGAACAATAAAGGTAAACTCAGTGCTGACAAGCAACGCAGGTATTTGCAACACATTTACAATTCATCCAAGTCCATGCATACCATGTTGACTAACCTGTTAAGCTGGGCAAGGGCACAATCAGGTCAAATAAAACTCCACATTTCAATTGTTGATTTACATATGCTAACGCAGGATGTAATTAATGTGCTGTCGCCGCTGGCTGTTCAGAAGAATGTTGAATTAGTCAATAAAGTGGAAGCGCATTTAACCCTGGCAAGCGATACTTCTATGTTGCGCATAATTGTGCAAAATCTTGTGGCCAATGGTATTAAATTCACAGAAAAAGGGGGTGAGGTAGTGGTAAGTACCCATAAGACACCTCAAGAAAATGTACAGCTAATTGTTGCTGATAATGGTATTGGCATGTCTGCCGCCATGGTTAAAAAGCTTAATCAAGGGGAAAAGGTAGACTCTTCTCAAGGAACAAATAATGAGTCGGGTACCGGGCTGGGATTACTTATTTGTCAGGAGTTTGCATCGTATCTTGATGCTACTTTCGAAGTAGAGAGCCAACCAAATAAGGGCACTACCTTTATTATTACGCTTCGTTCCGCGGCTGAAGAAGCATAGGGTTCAGAAAAGTTTAAAAAGTAAATTTTGCTCCCAGGGTTGGGAATATTTCAAGTTTTTTTGATCCATATATAAAGTTGTGCGATATTTCAACCTCGCCACCTGCTGCTATGGCCGGTGTAATGTTATACCATACCTGCGGTTCTGTAATCGTGATGAGCCTTTTCCCATCGGTTTCACCCACTTCATTGTAGTCGTCGTCAGTCCAAACATCAAAAAAACCAGAAAGTGTAATACGCTTGTCCCAAAGCATGGTAAACCAGGTCAGGGTCCACTGGAAATCAGCACCTTCCTTGTTGTAATCTTCATAGCGGTATCCTGCATATGTTCCGAAGGAAACATTAGCGAGATTAAAATTGGTAGAAACACCCAAAATGCCAACATTAGCAAAAGCATCTGCATAGCCTATTCTTGAATTGTACAAATAACCACCGTTGTATTCCCCATGAATGGCTAATGGGAAATTCCACATTTTAAAGTCCCTTGAAATTTCAAGGTATGAAAGGCTTGGCTCGTGATGCCTGCCATTGAAGTCAAGGTCTATGAACCAAAATGTTGATCCAAGGCTGTCGGGTCTGAACATTTCGAAGGTGGCGGTCATATAATCACGATTATCAGCCCTTTCTGAATTTGCGTCGGTGAAATCGTAATGCAATTGCAGATTTTGTCCGCTTAATGTCACTAAACAAAATAAAGCAAAGGTGAAAAGAAGGAGTTTTTTCATTTGCGTATTTTTCATTTTTTTCAAAATCGAGGCAAAAATACTAAAATAAAATTTCTGTCAAGGTGAAATTTCAATTGTTCTTAATTATGAATTTAATTATCTATTATAAAGTTAATTATAGTTGTCATGCTCTTTTTAACATTAATAATTATTGTTTTAGCCTGCTCATCTTTGATAATAAAAAGCAAACTTGTATATTCGTCGGCGAATTAATATTTGTTATGCTATGAGAAAGATTGTTTTTCTATTAACCATTTTACTGGCATTAGCATTGTTCCATGAAACATACGGCCAAAAGAAAAGTGACAAGTTAAAGCTCGAAACCGGATTTTTTGGCAATAAATATTATAAAGGCGTATGGAACATTAGTCGCGATAAGGCATTTAATATTCTTAGCGAAAACGGGGAGGCATATAATTTGGCCATTAAAGGAGAAAAACTGCAAAAGACCAGTACCGTAATTTCTGCCATTGGCGGAGCATTAATGGGATACACGCTGGTCTCGGCATTGAGCGGAGCCGAAGATCCTAAATGGTTTATTGCTGGAATAGGCGGGGGAATAGTATTAATTAGTATACCAATATATTCTACCGGTAATAAAAAAATTCATGAAGCCGTGGAGGTTTATAATGAAGAAGAGTTATCGGCAGCGTTGAATCGAGATCGATTGATAGATAAAATTACTCTTGGAGCAGGGCGGCATGGTGTAGGTGTAAGGATAACTTTTTAAGTTAATAAAACACAAAAGGGAGGTATCCATAAGGTTTCCCTCCCTTTTTTTACTATGAAAAAACTAATTTACTATTGTTTTCAGGTTGCTTTTATCTACGATGTTGTCAGCAATAGGACAACGGCGCTCAATTTCTTCAACAAAAGCTTCTTTTTCTTCCTGGGTCATATCAGCATCAACCGATACGTTTGTTTTAATTTCAGTAAATCCGGCACGTCCTTCTTCAGTTTTGCCCATTAAGAAATCTTTATCAATGGAACCTTCCACGTCAACATTTATAGCACGCACGTTCAGGCGCTTCTGATTTGAAATGATGCGGCCAATAGCACAAATGCAAGCAGGAAGAGATGCCAGAAAAACTTCCATCGGGTTGGCACCTTCATCATTGCCGCCCGCGGCTTTAGGTTGATCTACTATGAAATTATGTGAACATCCGATCTCGGTTCTAAAACCCTCGTTTAATTTACCGTTTACTTTTAGTTTTGATATAGCCATAACTATTTATTTATATGTTTTTATATCTTAATTATGACTAAAAATATACCAATTTAGGCTTTGGAGTAGTGTTCTAAAACATTGCCATATATGTTCAAGAACAATAAAAAACAGAAAAATAATCTGAGAGCTGTTAGGCTGTTTTGTACAAATTATTTATTTATTATTTTTTATGTCCATTATGCTGCATTTAATGTGTGTCATATTCAGGTTATATTCTTTTCATAGCTTGTAGGTTTCTGGAGGTATTGAACCACATTTTGCAATGCTTGAGTAATGGCATCATGAGGCTGGTATTCCGGATAAGTTAAGCTTTGAGTTGTAGCATCGACCATTTTTTTGTCGAATGGAATTTTGGCCAGCAAAGGTATGTTTAACTCAGTGAGTTTTTTTTCTATATCGGCTGTTAGCGCTTTATTAATGTCGTATTTATTAAGAACTGCTACAATAGGCGTGTTAAATTTGTTGACCAATTCCCGTGCACGCAAAAAATCATGGAAGCCACTTCGTGTTGCTTCGATCACCATAACAACCATATCGGTGCCTGTTACCGATGCTATTGCTGAGCATCCAATTCCGGGAGGTCCGTCGTTTATAATATAGGAAGCCTTATTTTCTGCTGCCTTTATTCGGGCTGCACTTCTGAGTTCACTAACCAGTTTACCGGAGTTTTCTTCACCAGGTTTCATGCGGGCATGTATCATACTACCATAGCGTGTGGTAGAAATGTACCAGTGATTGCTAAATTCCTGAACCATATTAATTGCATTGGTTGGACAAATGTTTTTACACAAGCCACAACCTTCGCACTTATAGTCATTTACAGTAAGCACACCATCTTCGTTATAGTGTAAGGCATCGAAACGACAGTGATTTATACATTTCCGGCAATTAACACATAAGCTCTTATTGACAAAGGCTTTAGCCCCACCCGGAAAGGTATGAGATTCCTGAATTTCGGGTTGAAGTAATAAATATAGATCTGCTGCATCCACATCACAGTCCGTAATTACCGGGTTGTTTAATAAACTTGCAATTGCTCCGGTAATAGTGGTTTTTCCGGCTCCTCCTTTACCACTTATCACAGTTATTTCTCTCATTTCAGGCTGTTTTTTTCTTAATCTGTTTCCAAATGTGTTTCAGGTGTTTATTCATCGCTTCATGTGTGACTAATTCTTCAATAGAAGCATTGGAATAAGCTGTAGCTATTTCGCGGTTAAACTCAATTTTAGCAATAATATCAATTTGTTCTTTTTTCAGGTATCTTTCCATATCGTTGTTTCCGGTACCAGCTTTATTAATGACCACACCAAAAGGCAGGTTGATATCCCGAATTACTTCAACCAACAGCTTAAGGTCGTTGAGTCCAAAAGGGGAGGGTTCTGCAACAACTACCACATAATCGGCTCCTTCCATTGTGGTAACTACCGGGCAACTTGTACCCGGAGGTGCATCAAAAATGGCTAAATCAGTATCGGGCAAATGATGTTTTTTCATGTCGCGTATGACAGCTGTTTGGTGTGGCAATCCGACTTCCAATCTACCTTCCTTTAAAATAATATCTTGCTGGTCGCCATACTCATTAACTTCACCGATTGGATGAAAAAGCTCGTCCATGGCATCATCTTTACACACCACGAGGCACGCTCCGCATGAGTGGCATAGATCTGTTGATACTTCTGCAATGCCCGCTTTCGGGATAAGCGTAATAGCATTGAATGCACAGGCTTCTTTGCATTTGCCACAATAAGTGCATTTATCGTTATTGATGACCGGAACAGGCAGTGTTACTGCTGAAGACTTTTTTAATTCGAGATTATCAAAGAATAAATGGTCGTTCGGTTCCTCCACATCAAAATCGATTAAAGTAGATGACCTGCCATAGTAATCTTTGGCTGTGTATTGCAATGCGGTCGAAATGGTAGTTTTACCGGTTCCTCCTTTACCGCTTGCGACAACTATTCGTTTCACTATAAAATGTTTTAATGGGTGTGTACCTTTTTTTTAGTTCAGTTTGCTCTTTTTTGTTTTATCAATGCGGCTGCTATTTACCAACGCCGTTTGGTCTTTCTCAATACCAATAAAATTGGCAATTACGTTGCATTTGGCAACTAATGCGAAAAATATTCTTGGGTCTTTAGCAAACATCAGGCCCTCAAAATTGCCCTGTCCTTTGGCGATTATGATATCGGCGTCATGATATGTTTTCATAAATTCACTACTACATCGATCGAGTAGGGTGGATGGGGCATCGTTGCCATTATGTATAATTTTTGCTACTTCTGAAAGTCCGGCTATTTTGGCATCTTCCATGGTTGCATCGTTTATTACCGGAAACCCTCTTACAGCTACTGTAATATCTGCACAGGCTATTTGTTTTAAAAATAATTTGTCAAATATAATTTCTCCGGCGTTATCAGCGAGATACAAGATTTTTGTTGCTGAATTTATGTTGGCAAACAAATTCTCAGAATCATCAATAGCCAATTGCTGTGCTTGAAGGCGTTCAATATCCCTTGCAATATCAAATTCATGTCCGGGACCGAAATCTATTATGTTAGCTGCTAATGCCAATTTTAAAGCATGATAAGGTTTGTTGGATGCCTGATCAATTTTTTCCCGCCATATTTTAAGTATTTCCAGGGCTTTACGATTGCTTTCAGCTTTTTCTGTTTCGTAGGGGTCTTCAATTTTCAGATATTTACGAATCATGGCATGTATTGCGGCGGCAGCATAGGGATTATACTGTTTTTGTAATCCGGTGTATTTATCAATAAATTCACCTACCAACTTTTTTCTCACATGTTCAGGAGGCGCAAATTTCTTTATTTGTTTTTCGAGTGTTCTTATATGGCAGAAAAAACAGTCTGTGTGCATATGAAATTTTTGAAAGTAAAAAAAGCTGCTCCCGGTAAAATAATCAACTATGAAATGAATATTTAGTGTGTGAACCAAATTAAGCTTCATGTAACGTTAGATACAATTTGCTTTTTTTTATACTGAAAAGTTCCGGGAACAGCTTTTATGATGTTTAAATGTTTCTTCCGTGGCCGTTTCTTAGGCCTCTGCCCAATCCTCTGCCACGGACAAAAGCTTCTCCACGCCCACGGCCTGAGCCTCTGCCTGGCTGAAAAGTTTCATCGGGTGTTGTGTTGGTGGTTGCCTGAGAATCTGAGGGCTTGCCACAGTTTCCCAAACCTCTTCCGGTTTTTGGACCTTCACCTTCCGGTCCTCTGTGATTTAAACCTGGCATAATTACCTCCTTTTTTTAATTCATATTGTTTATAATGTTTTCCACTGTTTGGCTTTGCTCACCGGGCACAATCATTTGAATTTTTAATTTTTCAAGTAATGCCTGGGCTTTGGGTCCAAATTCTGCTGCAACTATCTGTGTTACTTCTTTGTTGGCCAGTAGTTCAACTACCCGTGTGCCCACTCCGCCCTGGTCGTTGCGGTAAGGATTATCAATAAATTCTGTTTTTCCTGTACGATGATCGTAAATGGCAAAAAATGGGCAACGCCCAAAGCGCTCGTCTAATTGGGCTTTTGTTGTTTTGTCTTTTGCTGTAATTGCAGTTATCATATGTTCAAATTTTATACAAATATAATGAACATATGTTCAATATAAAAAAATAATGGAAAGTTTTTACAAAAAAAAACTGCCTCCGAGAAGGCAGTTTTTTTTTGTATTATGTTTGGCTTACTGTGTTATTTTAGTCATTTTCGTTTTTATCGTCTTTTTCCGTGTTTTCATCTTCTGTTTCAGCACTTTCTTCTTCTGAAAAATCAAGCATGTCGTGCTTTTGCAATAAATTATACCAATTTATTACTTTTTTGATGTGATTAGGGTATACACGGTCTTCATCGTAATTGGGTATTACCTCCTGAAAATAGGCAATAAGTTCGTCTTTCGAAGATTTATGATTTATGGACGGACCGCCGTTTTCTTTATCACTAATGGCTTTGAAAATGTCTTTCAATGGTAGATCATCTTCTTCGGTAAAAATGGCAATATCTTCCAGGGCGCTGATTTTAGCAGCTGCATAAAACGGCATTCTTTTTCCTGTTTCGATATTTTCAACAATCACACCTTTGGGTGTTTTCGATACAAGTTTGTACAATCCGGGTTCTCCGGTAATGGCTAAAATATCCTTTAACATAATAGTAGCTTTTAATTTTGTGCGACAAAGATAGAATTATGATGGTTTGTGAGAATCAATTTTTATAAAAAGTTTAGTTTTTTCTCTATGTTATTTTATATCACGCTCTTTTTTAATTGCTTCATAGGCTTCAGATAATTTTTGAAATTTATCTTTGGCGTTTTTCTGAAAATCTTCGCCAAGATGCGAAACTTTGTCCGGATGGTATTTCACTGCCATTTTCCGATAGGCTTTTTTTACTTCTTCGTCGGAAGCGTTTGATTTAATTTCCAATACATCGTAAGCCCAATTGTTGTTTCGAATAAACATAGAACGTACCGACCCAATGTCGCCGGCAGATACACCAATGCGGTAGCCAATTTCATCAATTACTTTTTGTTCGGAGGCATCAATACGTCCGTCGGCCTGGGCTATACCATAGAGAAAATGCAGCAGTTGCGTGCGCGATGCATAATCCATGTTGGCTTTGACCTGGGCGCATACTTCGTTAAGCGGGATATTTTGTTTCAGAATATCTCTCAACATTCTAAGGGCTTCAGTGGCTGCATTAGCTCCAAAAGCTTGTACAAAAAATCTTTTTACGTAGTCCAGTTCCGATTTAAGTATTTTACCATCGGCTCTCATTACAGCAGCGGTAAGTACAAGTAAGGTCATTGCATAACCGCCGGTGGTGGTTCTTCTTTGTCTGGTTTGAGCGGGGTGTTCATCTTTTTCGAGGTAAGCTCCGGCTACAAAGCCTATAATGCCGCCAATGGGGCCAAATAGTGCCCATCCTAATCCACCTGCTATCCATTTTCCAAATTTACCCATGAGCCAATATTTTTAAATGTATATTTTTTATTTGCGACACAACACTGTGTGTATTATCGTTTGTAATTACGTAATCAGCATATTTTTTGCGTTCTTCATCGCTGAGCTGCGCTTCCATTCTTTGCAAAATTTGTTCCTTTGACAAATTGTCACGTTCCCTTATTCTGTTAATTCGTATTGTTTCATTCGCCTGCACTGTAATCAGTTGATTCATTTGCTCATAAAATCCACTTTCAATCATTATTGCAGCTTCGTGCAGAATGTATTCGCTGGTTTGTTTTTCTAACCAGGTTTTAAAACTATCTTTTACTTTTCGATGTACGCGTTTATTCAACTCCTCACGCATACTATGATTGTTGAATATGGCTTTTGCTATGTATGGTTTGTTTAGATTTCCTTCCTGAGTATAGCTTTGCTGCCCTAATAACTCAATTATTTCGGCGCGCAATTCATCATCTGAATTCATACGTATTTTTGCTTCATTGTCGGCGTAAAAAACAGGAATACGATACAACTCATTGAATATTCGGGCCACAAGACTTTTACCCGATCCTATTCCTCCGGTTAGACCAATTTTTAACATGCAACAGGATTATTTTTCGTTAATAATAAACCTTGCTTTTTGGGGCCAATAACGAATAAGTTGAACTTCTTCCGGAACAAACAACAGATTAATGTGCAATTCTTGTAGTTCATTTTGTTTTTTGATTTCTTTATAGTTTATTGCTGCCTGGAAATCATTGGCCCCGATAATTTCATAGTCTTCAAACGAAACAAGGTAGGTTATATTGATTTTATTGGGAAAAATAGTGAGGTTTACCGAATCTGGTTTGTTGGTGATACTTATTGGCACCTGAATAGTGTTTTCTGTAAACTGTTCGGTTCGCAGGTTTATTTTGACTTTTTTCCGTTGGAGGTTACACTTTTCGGGTGCGATTAAATCAGCCATATAGGCTTTGTTTTTTCGTATGTTGTCATCTTCAATCAATTCTGTCATAATGTATTTTAGCGTATCCAGCATAGATTTTGGCCCGTTGACCACAACAGAATCGGGAGTAGTTAAGAGTTTGCCCTTTTGTCTGTATTGAGGCGCCCATGAGAAGTTTGTTACAGGTTTAATCTTTATATTTTTCTTGAACAACTTGTCGAAATTTAGTTGCAGGGTGGCGGGGCGCACGTCTAATACTTTAATTTCATCGTTCAGGAAACGTTCGAATTGTTCTTTTTTGCCAGAAAGATAATATTGAAACGCTACCTGTCCCTGATCTTCCTGGTTGCCGGAAAAATATGACTGTAAATCGATATTAAACGGTAATGCAATAGATCCGATGGTGTATTTGATAAGTGTGAAACCCCTTCCGGAAACCTGAAGTTGCACTTCATCAGGTGTTTCACCTATCATCACATGGTTGTTTGGTATGTTGTAAAATTGTACGGGACAATCTATTTCCGTTATATAGTTTTTCGATAAAGCATTCATTAGCCAAAGAAAAGCGCTGATAGCTATAAATATCAGAAATATTGGTATTCTTCTATCAATATTTCCAATCTGCTTTTTCCAGTTGCTGAGCTTAGGCTTATTATGGGTGCTTTTCTGTAGATTATCTTTTGTCACGAGTAATTTTTTAAGCGAAGATAAGAAAACCTTGTGAGTTTTAATGTACTTGCCTTAAAAATGGTCCTGCATAACATATTTTCAAAATTGTATATTTATCTATAAAGCAGATAAGAATGTTAAATTTCACAAAACCAGTTGAATGCCTTTGAAATATATTTGTAAAAAAGCTGCTTATAGTAAACGATTTTTAATTTTAACTATTAAGCAGCTTTTGTATTTTATACATCTCACAAGTAAGTGAATTAACTGGAGACGTTGTGCAGGTCTACTCAGATTTTAGCGGTTTGCATTACTAAGTTCGCTTGTATCTTTAATCAGAGCTGTTTTGTCAACTTTAACCCTGATATTATCTGAGATTTCCAGATCTACCTGTTTTTCACTTACGTCTGTTACTTTTCCGTAAATACCCCCGATAGTGAGTACTTTATCGCCTTTTTGAATGTTTTCTCTAAATTTGCGAGCTTCTTTTTGTCGCTTCATTTGTGGGCGAATCATGAAAAAGTAAAAAATTACGATTATAATTATTAAGGGTAAAAATGCCCCTAAACCTCCTGTTTCGCCTTCTGGCGACATCATTAATAAAATGTCCATAAAGTTTATTTTAATTTGGTACTACAACATTTGCTTCGATAACTAATTTTTTTGATGCGGGTTGTGCATTAGTGAGCACGGTAACCGCTTTGTGTTGACGGCCTTTACGACCGGCACTAGAAAAACTAACGTCAATTTTACCGGTTTTTCCGGGCGCTATGGGTTCTTTTGTATAAGATGATACTGTACAGCCACAGGTGGAACTGGTGGAACGTATAACTAAGTCGTCATTTCCTGTATTTTTAAAACGGAAGGTATGTACAACTCGTTCTCCCTGAATAATGACGCCAAAATCAAAATATTTCGGATTATCGCTATTTTCATCGATAAACGTAATTTCAGGCATTTCCATTTGTTTGTTATCAGCTTTTCCGCTTACTGGGTTTTTTACCATTTCGGCTGTAACGGTATCTTTATCTCCATTGTTACATCCAAAAGCTAACAGAATAATAAATATTAATCCTGTGATTCGTATCATAGTTATTTCTTTTTAATGATTATTCTTATTTTTATCAAAAATTGAACCATCAATTTTGTTCAGTTCTTTATTATTTTTGAGGTTAAGTACAATTTTGTCCAAAACGCCATTTACAAAAGTATTACTCTTTTCTGTGGAATAATATTTGGCCATTTCAATATACTCATTGAGTGTCACTCTGACAGGTATTTCCGGAAAGTTTCTTAGTTCTGTTATCCCCAATGCAATAATAACTTTATCCATCAATGCAATTCTGTCAAGCTCCCAGTTGCTGGCAGTTTCTTTTATAATTTTCTGATGCTCGTCAAAATGAGCTGCTGTTTTTCTATAAAGGTCGTAAACGAACGCTTCGTCAGCTTCGTTTTTAAACAGTTTCATGGGTTTTATCCGGTATGTCCTTTTTATGCGCTCAATGGTTCTTATATTCATGCTGAGCACCAGTTCAATATCATCGTTCCAATATACGGACTTTTCTTCGAGTGCTTCGAACAGCGGGTCGGAAGTGGCAATGATGTCAGTTAGAATTGTAATAATTACTTCTTTATGCGCTTTATGGTCAGGTTCTTCTTCTTTAACCATGTATCGGTTATAAAAATTGCTTTCTTCTATTTGCTGGGCTAACTTTTTTACGAGATCGCTATCATCATTCCAACTTATATAATTGTTACGTACATAACTTTGTATATGCTCATCATTAGCAAGTGCCTGTATTGCAGGATTTTCTATAAACCGCATATTAGGGTTTAGCTCTTCCTCCGTGGGTAGGTGTTTTGCTCTTTTCCGCTCAATTTCCTGCAAAAGGTAGTGATGAATATCTATGAGGAGCTGAAAAAAAGTATAGTAAAGATCTTCAAAGCTTTTTACGCTTTTTTGTAACTCTTTCTGATACTGACCCATAGATCCTTCCGGGTTGCGTAGCCATGCATATACTATGTGCATGTTTTTTATTCTCAGTAGCCTTCTGCTTATCATACTCCTTCAATTTCCTTGTTAGTTTGCAAAAGTAATGGAAATGTCTTTATCATGAGCATATCAGATGCTTTTTTTAACGAAAATAGTTTAAAAATTCAATTATACTCAGGTTGCCCAGGGGTAACATAGCGACGTAGTGAATTTTTCTTATGCCTAACTTTCGAAACTATGCCTTAATTTAGAATTTTTTTGTTTGCGGATTTTGGGGTATTTAACACAAACTTTTTGGATCTGTAAAATTGTTTGGCCGTTTTTTATTCTTTAATGTTCTAAACAGAAAATAATTTCTATTTTTGTCATTGATTGTTGAAATTGAAAATGTTTGAATAATGGAAGGATTTGAGAACAAAGCAAACGGAAAAGACAAAGGGAGAGAAGAAATTTATGCTAAAGCAGTTAGGGCCGGCAAACGTACTTATTTCTTTGATGTAAAGGCTACTCGTAGAAACGATTATTACCTGACCATCACTGAAAGTAAGAAGAAGTTTAATCAGGACGGCACTTTCTACTACGAAAAGCACAAACTTTTCCTTTATAAAGAGGACTTTGACAAGTTTGCTGAAGGATTGGAAGAAGTTGTTGAATACATTAGAGCCAACCAGCCCGAGCTAAAGCCAAAAGATAACCACGAGGTTAAAAGCGAAGGGAAAGAGGAGCCAACCGAGAAATTTACCGATGTAGATTTTGACGATTTGAATGATGATAATAACGCCTAATTACTTAAAGGCGGTTTAACAAAGTAAGTGTTCGATGACCTTTCAGGGTTTTATCTTGCCCTGGAAGTAATATTGGAATGCGCAAAAACGAAGCATATTTTCAAAAGTTTATTGAAAGGCTGCTTTCGTTCAAGATTTTTTAGGTATCGTTCCCTTTCTGTAATTATACGGAATAGGAACGATACCATTTTTTTATGATGCAGTTTTGTTTTTATTTTTGGACCGACAAGCTTTCTTCAGACATTACCATCCTGGCCACAAGTTGCAATATTTCACGCATTTTAGCTAAATCAGTATTTTCATATGTATCATATACAGTATGGTAATACTTTGAGGGTGCTACACCTGTTGAGAAAAACAAGGCGGGAATATCTTTTTTTGTAAAATAATGATGATCGCTATTGGGTGTGTTTTCTTTTATAATTAGCGTGTCTAATAATTCATAACGACTGTTTATGTTTTTTAACCGTTTCACCAGACGGGTTTCATTTTTCCCATTCCAAATTTGCAAACCTGATTTTCCGAAACCAATCATATCCAGATTTAATACATAACAGATGTTGGACTTTTGTACAGGTAAATTTTCAGTAAAGTATTTTGAACCGATTAACCCGGCTTCCTCGCCGCTGAAACCGACAAACAAAATATTTTTTTCAGGTGGGTTTTGCTGGTCCTTCAGGTAGCTTGCCAACTCAATCATTGCTGCAATCGATGATGCATTGTCATCTGCTCCCGGAAACCAGGTTTTTGGCCCCATCTCTCCTAAATGATCATAATGGCCACAAATAATTATTACGGAATCGTGCTCAGACTCACTCGGCAACATGGCCATTACATTGTTGGTTGTGATGTTGTTGAATGCTGTTTTAAGCTTAATGGAAAGGCTTTTCGCATTATCATTGAACGCTTTTTTTCTAATGCTTATAACAACACTTTCACTCTTTCTCCGGCCATAAACCACATAATCTTTAATAGCGGCCTCCTGAAGTAGTATGAATTTTTTGGCTTCACCTAAAAAAAGCATTTTTGAGGCAGAATCATACATTTTTCGGTGCTTGCGAAAGTCATCAATATCAACCACAAAAAAATGTTTTTCAATATCGGATTTGAGCAAGGCTGCCATTTTTAGAGGGTTTTTCAGGTGCTCTGGTGTAACATGTTTCAGTTCCCATGTTCCTTTTACGGACGGACTGTTGCGTCTTACAACATAATCTGCTCCCGGTAGCAGTTCTTTGCCGTCAATCTTAAGCTTTACTTTTTTTATTTGGTTAATATCAAAGCTGAAGGGTTGCATCCATTGTTTTTCAACCGGTTGTAATCCTGCATCTTCAAATTTTGATTGGATGTAGTTGGCTGCTTTGTCGGCACCACGGTTTGTATAACACCTGCCATGGTATTTTTCAGATGCCAGTTCTTTGACAATGGATTTCACATGCGTTACATCCTGAGCCTGAGTAAAATCTGCAAATAAAAGACAGGTCATCAGGATTGAAATGACTAATTTAAAGTTTCTCATAATAATGTTTTAAGGGTTTGTACGTGTTACATACAATCCAAGAACGTGCCATTTCGGATTAAGTGATTATTTATGAGGGTTTTATGTGGTTTTACCGATGTTAGATAAATGTACGTTTTCTATAATTGGTGTGCGTTAACGTGCATTCGGGTTATCAATGGTTAATGACGATTATCGCTTGATTCAATTTGTTTTATTATCGGCTGGCTTTCAGGACTGTTCAGATATCTGCGTGTAGTTTCAGGAAGAAATTTTATTACGTCGTTGAGCTTGTTTTCTTTTATGGCCCGGCGGACTTTCGATGCACTAATGATGCTTTCCTCGTTTTCCGATGTGGCGGCTTTTTTTCGTTCAATTTCAATTAATTCAACGCCGGCACGGGGCAATAGTGCTTTCATGGCATTGTTGTAGGCCCGGGTAGTGGGGTCGTATTTTTCGGTACCTACATACCGGCGTGTAATTCCCAGTACGGGCACTATATAGCTGATAAAGGTTCGTATGTCGAGTTCACCTTGCTTTTGGGCAATCATTCCCGGGTTTTCGTTTTTTAAGAAGTATGAGGGGAAAATGGCTCCTGATACCACGTAGTCGCCGCCTCGCAGCATCACTACATTATTAAGGTGTGCTATGCCTTCGCTTATGAGTTTCCATCGGACGTTGAATGGAAAACTTGAACGGTCTTCTTCTACTACAAACAGATATAGAATTCTACTCTCTTCAGCTGCTTTTTCTATCAGGTATTTGTGTCCGTTTGTAAAAGGGTTGCAATTGACAACAATGGCTGAAACCGGACCAGTGGAGACGTTTTGTTTTTGTGAGCGTAAATATTCCTGGTAAGTTTTAATATTTTCATATCCAAATTCCAATACCGAGAAAAGTGGTTGGGCAGTGGCTATTTCTGTAAACCCTAATCCTTCAAATATTTTTGTGTTTCTGGGTAATGTATAAACGAAAATATTTTTATGCTTTGTGAGCAGTTTATCCATCAAATGGGTTACGATTTGTGAAAATGCTGCTGTAGAACGATATTCAGGGACAACTGCCACATATTTGAGCACATGATTTTGAAAAGAACCAGTGCCGATTATTTCATCATTCAGGGTGTAGAGCACCATTGTGTAGTCTACATCGCCCGGCGAAAAGTCAAAATCGAGTTTTTTAAGAAATTTTGACACGAACTTAACGTCAAAAGGATTTTCAAGGTCCAGTACTTCTTCGCGGAAATCGGCATTTTCAAAACTCATAAGGCTTAAGTAGCGGGTTTATGCTGCAAAGGTAAATGAAAATCGTTAGTGCCAAAAGATCTGCAGAACCTCCCGGGGATAGATTATTGTTTTTAGTCCAACGACAAAACTCTGAATAGGTTTTATTTTGGCCGTTCAATAGCGCTGTTTTGCTCTCACCTGCTTTGGTTTGCATCGTTTTTAGCAATTCCGGGCTTCCTCTGTGAATAACATTACTATCGGCGTTTTGCTCCATTATGGAAAGCAGACTTAATTTTAAAATGAAATTGTTATGCTCTGTTGTATTATGCGGGCTGTAATGGAAAACAAATAAAGGTTCAATGCCTGCATTAAAAACCGCAGGTAATAAATCAATGACCTGTTGCCGTATGCCTGCTTTTATTTCCGGAAAAGCTTGTTTTATTTTATTACCGTGAGTAGGTTCATAAATTTGTGTAATGTCCTTCGAAATGTGTCGTCTGAACGCTTTCAATTCTTCCTGAATTGCTGCTGGGGAAATTAACTCGTCTTTTTTGACTAGTTCAGACATGACATTGCCTGCTAACAGCATGAGGAAAATGGCGCCTTTGTGTGTATTAATGCCACGGGAGGCCTCCAACATCTTTTTTTCTGCTCTTATGCCCCAGGTTCTTAGTTCCGCCATGGTAAAACCGTCATTTTGCTTTAAGCTCCGGCTGTAGAAGTCTGCAAAAAGTGGCGTCAGTGCTGAAATGGATTTTATGAAAGTGCTGTAATCCATGTCTTGATGTGAACCACTGTCGGCAGGAGAGACCAAGCCTGGTTTGGGTTCAAGTGATGCTTCTGAGAGAAGGGCAAACATTGTAAGTTCTGTGAGTTTTTCGGATTGTTCTTTTCGACGGAGCTTTTTTAAATAATTCTGAATGCTCTGTTGCTGGAAATATTTTAATTCTTCCAGACTGTGACGTTGGCTTCTCATGCAATCCAAAGCAGGATACTGCCCGCAGAAAAAGCAAGGCTTTTCTTTTTCGCTGCTAATTGCATCTCCTGTAGCGCTATTTACATCCACGTCAATAAAACGGCCAAGTGTATGTTGGTTTTCGAACTGCTCTGTAATGCATTTTATTTGCTTTGCATTTTCCGGCATTTTTACGGCAGCCATGAAGCTTAATCCCGCAGCTGTGTCCATTACCCTTTGACTGCCCGTAATGGTGAATAATCTGTTGGCATAGAAAAAATCCATTAACCGGCTCAGGGTGTCAAAAAAGAATTTTCGTTTGGTTTTATCGCTTTTGGGCCAGCCGGCAATATTAAGTGCAAGACTTACCACAGGGAGGTTATATTGTTGAACCAATTGTTGTTTTCCTGTATGAATTGATTCTTTGGCATTAAGTAATTGTTCGAGCGGTGCTTGTGCCATAAAATTTAATATCAAACTTTAATTTGTTTGATGGTATCGATTATAGTACCGTCGCGGTATTCGATGACACCCACAATTTGATCTGTATGTTCTATTTGGTCGGGTGTACCTGTAATTTTATCCACTTCTTTTTCCAAATCTACGATATCTCTGACGTTCATTCCCGCATCGATAAGATTCTGTTTGAGCTCACCGTTTTTGGGGTTTACACATATGCCACGTTCTGTTACAACCACATCCACGCTTTCGCCTGGCGTGACTACGTTTTTTACTTTTTTCTTGATGATGGGTAACCGGCCGCGGAACGAAGGACAAACAACTACGGTAAGTTTGGCTCCGGCTGCCGTATCTGAATGCCCGCCTGATGCACCACGCACTTCACCTTCTGAACCGGTAATCACGTTCACATTAAAGTTGATGTCAACTTCCAGTGCACCCAGCACTACCACATCCAGCTTATTAATCATACACCCACAATTGTATGGATTGGCATACAGTCCGGCAGGAATTTCAATATGGTAGGGATGTTCTTTCAGAGAAGAACTAACTGCTGCATCGAATGATTGCACATCGAATATGGCTCGGAACAGGCCTTCGTTTAACATATCCACACCGTATGAAGTAACACCGCCCAACAGGAACGACCCTTTAATCTCGTGCTTTTTCATGGCCTCCCGTATAAATCGGGCAACGGCAAGTGAAGCTCCTCCGGCGCCTACCTGGAATGAAATGCCATTTTTGAAAAATCCTGAATGAACAATGGTATCAGAAGCAATTTTAGCAATCCGCAAATCAAGAGGTGCTTTGGTGATGCGTGTAGTTCCTGATGCGATTTTTTTGGCATCACCAATGGTGTCTGTGGCTACCACATAATCTACATAGTTTTGTCTTATGGAAGGTGGCACGCAGGGATAATCGACCAAATTGTCGGTTACAATCACTACTTGTTTGGCGTACCATGCATCTATCATGGCATAGCCCATGGAGCCAAATGCTGAATGTCCGTGTGTGCCGGTTGCGTTGCCTTCTTCATCGGCTGCAGAGGCTGCTATAAGGGCAAGGTCAATGTGTATTTTACCGGTTTGCACGCTACGTACCCGGCCACCATGTGAATGTATCACAAATGGCTTTTGCAAAACACCCTGGGCGCAGACTTCTCCTAATTCCCCCCTAATGCCCGAAGTGTAAATTTGTGTAATAGTACCGTCTTCGATAAAAGGTAAAATGGGCTCATGTGCTGAAGTGAGCGAAGATGAAGCAAGGGTGATGTTTTTTATTCCCAAATTGGCCAATATTGTAATGGCTTGTACCAAAATGCAATCGCCGCCGCGCAAATGATGATGAAAAGAGACAGTCATTCCATCTTTGGGGCTACATTTTAATATAGCTTCCTCGAGGTTGTTGTGCAGTTTGGAAGTATGAGGTAATCTTGCTTTTATGGCGGGTGGTACGGTTTGCTCGTCCATCCAGCCTTTTTGCAGCTTTTTCCATACTCCCTGGTATGGTTCAAGTTTACCGAGTCCTTCCAGATATTCAGGAATTTCTATGTCAAGAGCATTTTTTATCATTTTGTATTATTTGACCGGTTCTACTTCAATCTCTGCCAATGCAAGGGTATGCATAGCTCTTGTAACTACTGGAGCATCTACCATTTTGCCATCTACGGCAAATACGCCCAAATCCCTGCCTTTGTTTTCGTAGTAAGCTTTTACTATTCGATAGGCTTTCCTGATTTCTTCATCAGTAGGGGCAAATACTTCATTGACAATATTAATCTGTCGTGGATTGATTACGGCCTTACCTGTAAAGCCTATTTTCTTAATATATTCGGTTTCCTCGCGCAGCCCTTCTTCATCTTCCACATCTACATAAACAGTGTCAAGGGCATCTATTTTGGTTGCTTTCGATGCCATCACAATTCGTTTACGTGCGTAGTCAATACCGTAATTGTCTTTGGATTTTTCTATTTGCATATCAGCGGTAAGGTCTTGCCCGCCAATGGTTATGGCATCGATTCTTGGTGAGAGAGAAGCCAGTTCGTAAACATTCTGGACGCCCAATGCAGATTCAATCATTACGTGAATCTTCATTTTATCATGGGAAATGCCATTATGATTTTCAATTTCTTCAATCATTTCAAGCACCTTAACCAGCTCCTCTGGAGTCTCGGTTTTGGGGAGTCTTATGGCATCGGGCTGCAACGGTACAATTTCTTCCAGGTCAGCTTTACCAAACGGTGTGCTGATATGATTGACCCTGATTGTAATTTCACAACCGTAATAATCTACTTCTTTAAGCATATTACGAACCAGTATTCGGGCTGCATCTTTTTGATTCAGTGCCACGGCATCTTCAAGGTCAAGCAATACGCTGTCGGCTCCATAAACACCGCCTTGCTGTAGCATAGCCGGATTATTTCCCGGAATATACAGCATGCTGCGGCGCTTTTTGATTATATTTTTTTTCATGTTGGGTAAAATTATTTTACTGCAACGTTCCTTCTTGCAAATCCAATGACCTTTTTACAGCAGTTTCAACCCGGGCCTTAATGGTGGGAGTAAGGGCTCCTTTATCTTTTGCAATAAGATGCACACCTTTAATCTCGTATGCATCCAGTACCTGCATGATAGCTTCTTTTATTTGATTTTCATACTGTTTGCTAACATTTGATGAAAGTTCAATAAAGTTATCAACCTCATAATTAGCGGGTTCAATAAGTATCATTATATCACTGGATTCAAAAGTACCTGCTTGTGCTTTGTGCTTAGGTTTCATGTGGTTTTGTCTTTAGCGGTTTAAACCTTTAATGGTAATTTCAAACATGGCAGGCCAGTATTTGCCGGTGGCATAAAGTTTTTTGTTTTCAGCATCCCAGGCAATACCGTTAAGCACATCTGCTTTGGGTGGTAAATTTGCCTCGGTTTTAAGCATAGTCATGTCAACTTCATGCAAAACTTTTCCTGTAGCCGGGTCTATACTTAAAACAAAATTTTCGCCATATATGTTGGCCAGAATTTTACCGTTTATATATTCCAGTTCATTGAGCCGGGAAACGGGTCCATTATTATCGTAAACCGAAATCTTGCGTGTTTCGGTAAAGTATTCTCTGTCAATGTAGTAGAGCCGGTGCGAACCGTCACTCATTATAAGTGATTCACCATCATTTGTGAGGCCCCAGCCTTCCGTCGGATATACAAATTCATACAAGCGTTTGAATGAATTGACATCGTATACAAATCCCGTATTGGATTGCCAGGTGAGTTGATAAATTTTATCTTCAAAAACCGTCATGCCCTCACCGAAGATATCATCCTCCAGGTTGATGATATCAATTATTTTGCCTGTTTCAATGTCGATTTTGCGCATGGAGCTTTCTTTATATTGGCCGGTGCTTTCATAGATATAATCGCCATGAATTTCTAATCCCTGGGTATAAGCACCGGGATCATGATAAAGTTTTTTTACGATTCGGGCATTACTTTTTTTAGGTGTAATTTCTGAAAGAACCTCTACCAAAACCTGGTCATTGCTTTGTTGCCCGTTCAGGTAGCTGTGTAAAACAAAATGTTGGATTCCTACAGGTAAATTTGTGGGAACAATTACTTTGTCTCCTTTATTTAACCGTGTAATGCGGTTTTTATTGGCAAACCATATAACACTATCGGCTTTTTTAACATCTTTCCATTGCCAGTCAAATTGTATTTTTTCACCTGGTACAACCTTGTAATTAACAGATGGCTTAGTAATATCAAGATGCTTTGTTGCTGGCTTTGCTTTTTTTCTCGATATGGTTTTTCTGCCTTCTGGTATATCATTACAACCAGATAAAATTAAAAACAAGGCAGATGCATATAGAATCGATTTGATTTTAAGGTAATTAGGCATGTGTGGCAGTCTTTATTTGATTCGAAAAAATGGTTTAAAATGTATATTTTGCATACAAAATTATAACAATCACTGATTGATTGTACCTTTGTTTGTATAAAAATAGCCTTTATGCTTCGATAATTTTATATTTTAATACCTATTTTGGGGTAATGTGTTTATGAAATTCATCAATAAAACTAAAATCAGGGCCTGGAGTATGATATTACTTTCCCTGGCCGGAATTGTTTTTTTTATTCTTTCTGATAAGTTCTTAAATTATAATAACAGTTATTCGCAACTTATATTCAGTCGAGACGGACAGTTGATGAATGCAACTCTTGCAGCAGATGAGCAATGGCGTTTTTCACCTTCAGCAGAGGTTCCTAAAAAACTAAAAAAAGCTATTATTACATTTGAAGATAAGCGTTTTTATAAACATCCGGGTATTGACCCGCTCGCTGTTGGCAGAGCCATCTGGCTCAACACAACCCAAATGCGTAAAGTAAGCGGAGCATCGACTTTAACTATGCAACTGGCCCGGCTTGGCAGAAAAGATGCTTCCCGGTCGTTGGGCGAGAAAGTGCTAGAAATGTTTATAGCCCTGCGATTGGAAATGATGTATAGCAAAGATGAAATTTTAAATCTATGGACGTCCAGGGCACCTTTTGGGAGTAATATTGTAGGGTTTGAAGCGGCTTCGTGGCGTTATTTTGGTCGCAGCCCCAAACAATTATCATGGGCAGAGGCGGCACTGCTTGCGGTTTTACCCAATGCACCGGCATTAATATTCCCTGGACGTAATCAGCAACGCTTGTTAGAGAAACGTAATCGATTATTGGCCAGGCTAAATGAAAATGCTTTTATTGATTCATTAACCTGGCAACTGGCACTTGATGAGCCATTACCGGAGCGTTTTCACACTATGCCCAGGGAATTGCCTCATTTGACACAGCACATCGATGAAATTGAAGGAGCGAGGAAATCCAATCGTTATACTGTGAGTATTGAGCCGGTTTTGCAAAAACGCTTAACAGTTTTAGCGCACCAATACCAGCAACAGTATGCGCGCCAAATGGTGCGCAACATAGCTATTGTTGTGGCCGAAACAAAAACAGGAAAGGTTTTAGGTTACGTGGGTAACGCGGGAACATCTCATACGCCCGGTGTACACGTCGATGTAATACAATCCTTGAGAAGTAGCGGCTCTTTGCTGAAACCTTTTTTATATGCCGGTTCACTTTCAGAAGGAATGATAGCTCCTGATGAGCTTATTACTGATTTACCTGTCAATTATTCAGGCTATAGCCCTAAAAATTACAGCAATGAATATTTTGGAGCTGTGCCGGCTTCAGAAGCTTTATCGCGCTCATTAAATGTACCAATGGTGCGCTTGCTTAGAAAGTTTGGGGTAGATCGGTTTCACCGGAGATTAAGAGAGGTGGGTATGACCTCTATTGATAAGAAATCCTCGCATTATGGACTATCTTTAATTTTGGGAGGGGCCGATGCAACACTTTTCAACCTTACTTCGATGTATGCAGGTTTGGGCCGGGTATTGCTAAGCTATCCGCGTTTATCTGGTCGCTATGATGAAAACAATTATTATGCTTTGAGCTTTACAGATAAACCACATTCTATACAGCTTTACGATGAACCGCCATTGACAGCTGGTGCTGTGTGGTACACCCTTGAAGCAATGCGTAAACTGGAACGTCCGGATGGAGAGGGGCGTTGGCAGCAATTTTCATCTTCGCGCAGGCTGGCCTGGAAAACTGGAACAAGTTACGGATTCAGGGATGCATGGGCCATTGGATTGGATCCGGAGTATACGGTAGGAGTATGGGTTGGAAATGCGAGTGGCGAACCCCGCGACGGTTTGGTTGGCGTGCTAAAAGCCGGACCCGTATTTTTTGATGTTTTCAGGCTTTTACCGGATAATGAGGGTTGGTTTCCTGTTCCATGGGACGATTTAGAGACTGTAGAAATATGCAAACATAGTGGAATGCCCGCCGGTGAACATTGCAGCCATACCCGGGAAATGCAAATACCATTGCGTACCTTGCGAACAGGTAAATGTAGTTATTGCCGTCCGGTAATGCTTGACAAAAGCCTTGAAAAACGATATTTTCACCAGTGTGCACCTGAACATGTGATAGATACAAGCTGGTTTGTTTTGCCACCGGGAATGGAATGGTTTTATCAGCGCAGACACAGCCGCTATAAAGCATTACCACCACTGGCAGAAAATTGCCGGGGAGCTCAGAACGATCAAAACCCTATTGCTTTTGTATATCCACATGCTGGTGTAAGGTTGGTTTTACCACATGATATTGGAGGAATCAGGCAGGAGGTAGTTTTTCAGGCAGTGCACCGTTATGCACATTCCAATTTATTTTGGTATCTTGACGATAAGTTTATTGCCCAGACTTCTAATTATCATCAAATTGGGATAAAACCTCATGCAGGCTGGCATACCTTGCTTGTGGAGGATGAAAAGGGGTTTCGGAAAACAATAAGTTTTAAAATTGAAGAAAAAAATGCAGATCGAAGCAGCATTTAGAAATAACTAACGTCATATTAACAGAAATGAGCAAATTAAAGGTAGAAAAAAGACAGGTGGACATGCATGCAAAACTTGTCAAACAATGCCGGAAAGGCAGTCGAAAAGCTCAATTCGAGTTGTACCAGCTTTTCTATAAGCAACTGTATAATGCCAGTTTACGCATTGTACAAGATACACAGGAAGCTGAAGATATAATGCAGGAGTCCTTTTTAACAGCATTTGAAAAACTGGAGACATACAAGGGTGAAGTCCCGATAGGTGCATGGCTAAGACGAATAGCAGTAAACAGATCTTTGGATGCCCTAAGAAAAAGGAAAATGGAGTTTGAAACAGCCGATGTAATAAAAGATGAACCGGAAGAGGATGTAAGCTATGCTGAAGAACAAATTAATATCGATGCTGTGAAAGATTGTATAAAAGAGTTGCCGGATAATTACAGAGCTGTTTTATCTCTTTATTTACTAGAAGGTTACGATCATGAGGAAATTAGTCAAATATTAAATATTACCAATTCAACATCACGTTCACAATATGCAAGAGCCCGAAAAAAGTTGCAAGCAAAAGTGAAAGAAAAAATGCAAATGATCAATTAAAAGATTCCAACGAAAAACTAAAAATATGAATCATATAGAGAATTATATAAGAAAAAACAGGAAGGCTTTCGATAACGAGGAACCACGTGCCGGACATGAAGCCAGATTTTTAGAAAAACTGCCTCGCCAGAAAACCCGTTCCATGGTTTATATCAGGTATGCCGCTGCTGCTGCAGTGATAGCTTTCCTGGTAACCCTTTCCGGATTGTACATACACGACAACTGGATTACAGAACCTGTACAGGAGCTGCCCACCTTGGCCGATGCCGGTCCACAATATGCTGAAGCTGAAGCCTATTTTGTATCCACAATCCAACATCAGCATAACATTATAAACCAGTTAAGCGATGATAATATGCAGGCACATAAAGAACAGATGGAAAAAGACCTGCAGGAAATGGATAAATTATACAAACAGCTGCGAAAAGATCTGGATGCAAATCCGGGAGATCCACGCGTAATTAATGCTATGATAAAGCATTATCAAACCCGCATTAATGTTATGAAACAAATAGTAGAACAACTTCAGGAAGCACAAAGAATTAAAGCACAAAAAACCCAAAACCATGAAAAAATATCTTTATAAAATCACAGCACTGTCAGTAGCGGTTTTATTTACATTCGCTGCTGCACAAGCAGATGACCTTAAGCGCAATATGCATAAGGTATACAAAGTAGAAAAAGGACACACGTTAGTAGTTGATACACGTTACAGCAACGTAAATATTCTAAAATCTACTGCCAACGAAGTAGAAATAGATGTAACCATAAAGCTCGATGGCGATAGTCGGAGAGATAAGGCTTTGTTTGACGATATCCAGGTAAATCTGGCCCAGAAGGGGAATGAGGTTTCAGTAATTACCGAGCTGCCAAATAGGACGAACAACAGCGGTTTGGAAATAAAAATTGATATAAAAGCCCCAACTTACATGCAGGCAGATGTTGAGTTGCATTATGGAAACTTATATCTGGAAGAGCTGGCGGGAAAGGCTGACCTGGAGCTTCGATATAGCAACTTTAAAAGCGATGTGATGGCTTCGCCGGATAATCAATTTCAAATGGCTTATATGGATCAGGTAAGCATTGGTTATGTGAACAAAGCATTAATAGATATAAGTTATTCTGAAATTATAATTGAAAAAGCCAGTGGACTTTCAGGACGCAGTGCATATTCGGAATACCGTATAAAAGATGTGGGACAAATCAACCTGAGCATGAGTAAATACGATGAGTGGGAAATTACTGAAATATTAGATTTTTCAGCCACAAGCCGCTATTCTGAATTTGATATAGGTTTTGTGAAAAAAGCCTTTGTCCTGGATGCTGATTTTGGAGAATGTGAAGTAAGCAGAACTTCTTCGAAATTTAAAACCATAGCGCTCGATATAAGCTATACCGATTGCGAAATGAATATAGATCCGGGTGCTTCTTACACATTAAAGGTAGATGGCAGCTATGCAGATGTAGAATATCCCGAAAACCGCTTCGAAGGTTCATATCAATCAAAAATGATGTCGCTCACCATTAATGGAACCATAGGAGATGAACCTACAGGCAAGGTAACTGTTAAAACATCGTATGGTGATGTAGAATTGTAAATCGTCCATAATAATATTAAAGCATGAAGTGTGTTATACATTTCATGCTTTTTTTATATTTGGAAAAACATCATGAAAACAATATTGACCATTTCTACCAAATTTCTATAGAAATGAAAAAGAGCTGTAAATTATATCTAATGGCTTTTTAACTGCATATTTACTTTAATTACAGCATATTTCTGACCTGCGCACAACTAACTATTGTTTGCACCATTTCTTCGTTGGTGAGCTTATCTCTGTTGAGTATAAGATCAAAAAGCTCAGCATCGGGTTTATCCCCATTATAAAATCGCATAAAGGTTTTGCGCTGTTCATCATATTCTTTTATGCGTTTAATGGCTGCTTTTTTATCCAGGTCAAACCTTTCCATAATATGATTTATCCTGAATTTATCCGGAGCTATTAACCGCACATGCAATGATTTTTTTATGTGTTTAGCCAATACACATCCAGCCCTTCCTACAATAATCACCTGCCCTTGTTCAGCATACTGCTTAACTATTTTACTAATGAGTTTCTTTATTTGCGGATCTCGTGCATACTTTTTTATTGAGAATGCAATAGCCATATCCTCAAGAAATGAACGTTCATTAGCTGCAAACACATGAGCTATTTTCGAGGGATTAGTATCCAACGCCCTGGCTGCTTCGTCTAATACCTCTTTGGCAATCCATTTCCATTTATACTGTCCATTTTGTTTATCCACCAATGTATTCAGATGATCAGATAATAGGCGGGCAATTTCACTGGCATAACAACCATATTGGCGTGAAATGGTAATTACAGGACCCGGTTCTCGCTGGGTCTGGTCATGTGCTTTACGAACACGTTCGCTGAGGTATTGCAGGAGAATGTTGTCCATAGTTTTGTGTTTAAGGTGGATGGATATAAGTTAGTGAAATAATGGATGTAAAGCAAGTTTTTTTTATAGCTGAGATAGTAAATTTTTTTGTGTACTATCTGGAAAGGAAACTAGTGAAGCAATTTGAAATGGCAAATCAATAATGAGATATTGCTTTAGTTATACGTTAGCCTTCAGGATAACGTATGCACCTGATCTGGCTATTTCCGGGTCAGAAAGTGGAAAATAGCCCGAATAGGGTAATCCTTCTTTGATTGTAAGCGGATAAGCTGCGGTATGTTGCTTATGAATTTCGAAAAATGGAATTTTAGGATTCACGTGTATTTTAAAACTGCCTTTTGAATTAGGGTGTATAAACTTTTCCAATTGAAGAGCAACCAGTCCCATATTGTAGCGCCAGTTTACTTCTACTAATGGGTGGATATAAGTTTTTTCATTAATTTTAATTGTCATTAAATCAACACCCGCAAAACCCCGGTAAAAGGTATTAACACGGTTTTCTGTCATGGCACCTGTAATCCATTTTGCAAGCGAGCTAAGCGGTACGGGCGTTTGTGTTTTTTTAGGTTTAATTATATTTTGTTCGTATTGTCCGTTTACATTGGTGGTAAATTGCCCGGACCCAATATATTCGATATTTTCAGCATTAATTTTGAAGTGTAGCGAGAAATCAGCCACTTTATCCAGTAAGGGCTCCACCATAATGTAGCCCTGTTGGTTTAGAACCGAATTGATCCATTGGACATTGGATTTATTCAAATATCTATAACGTAAAATTTGTATTCCTCGCCCTGATGCACTCCATGGCGCTTTTAACACAATTTGGGGCCATTTCCTGAATCGTTGTTCCACTTCTTCTACGGTTTTTGCCACTACAGGATGATATGCCGGAGGAAGTAAATATTCTTGTGAGTGTTCTCGAACAATGGTTTTTAAAAGAGCCAGTGCCGTTTTCCTACTGTAAAATTTCTTGGTATCATTGCTCCATTCGCCATTTGGACCTTTTCGAAAAACGTCTGAAGTATATGGCATTAAATTTTTTAACGTATGGTAAATCGTAGGACTCCAACCCCAGGGATGTAGCTCCGCGGGAAAAGACCCATAATTTTCAATTTCCGGGACCATATGTGTCCGGTCAATTAATAAAGGTTGTATTTTGATTGTTTTATTCAACCATTTTGCAAAAACTGTTGAGGGCTTTTTATGTACTGCAAGTAAGTCATTTCCTTTAGTGAAAAGTATGGGCAGGTATTCCAGGTCTTTTTCAAATTGTTGCATATGTTTATTGGGCGACCAGGCAATGTTGCCATTAGCAATAGCCATCTCACAGGTAGGGTTAAAAACAAAAAGTTTTCTGTTTTTGGGGTCAATACACATTATGATAAATATTTGATAAACAGTTAGGATCTAAAATTATGTGAATTTGGAGTCCGTTTTTTAACAAGTTGAAAATTTGAAAAATTGATGTTTTTTAAACATAAAACTATATATTTACATCTGTTAGTAATCGAAACAGCTCAACTATGCAACAAATTAACGATTTTTTACTCACTCTGCACAGTTATTTGGGTGGTCATCCGTGGTTTGTATTTCTTTTATTAGGTACCGGATTGTTTTTTACCCTGTATTTAAGATTTCCTCAGATTCGATATTTTAAACATGCTATTCGAGTCGTGAAAGGTAAATATGCCAAAGAGGATGATGAAGGAGACACATCGCATTTTCAGGCATTAGCTACAGCACTATCAGGGACTGTTGGTACCGGAAATATAGCCGGAGTAGCCCTTGCCATTCATTTGGGGGGGCCGGCAGCCCTATTTTGGATGTTAGTGACTGCCTTTTTTGGAATGACACTGAAATTTGTCGAAATTACCCTTTCACATAAATATCGCGACTTTACTTCGGATGGTACCGTTTCTGGCGGACCAATGTATTATATGCGCAAGCGATTAAATATGAAATGGCTGGCTGCATTTTTTGCCATAGCTACTGTGTTATCATCATTTGGGTCGGGAAGTTTACCCCAGATTAATTCCATCTCCAACTCTGTTTTTGCAACTTTTGGTGTGGACCATATCATCACTGGTATAATTATGGCTTTATTGCTTGGATTTGTTATTATTGGCGGCATCAGAAGAATTGCAAGGGTTACAGAAAAGTTAGTTCCGGGAATGGCCGTGATATATATAATCGGTGCATTTGCTGTAATTGCCTACAATTATCAAAATATTGGCTCGGCTTTTTCAGCTATTTTTACGGATGTAATCAATGGCACCTCTGCAGTTGGAGGTTTTATTGGAGCCAGCTTTGCTTTTGCATTCAATAACGGTGTTAACAGAGGGTTGTTTTCGAATGAAGCAGGTCAAGGCTCTGCAGCTATAGCACACGCCAGCGCCAAAACTAAAGAACCAGTATCTGAGGGGCTTGTTGGTTTGCTTGGACCTTTTATCGATACCATTATAATTTGCACCATTACCGGGCTCGTTTTGCTTTCTTCCGGTGTTTGGTCACAAAAAATTGAAAATGAGTTTCAAGAGACCGATATTGTAGTACTTGACCAACAATATGACACATCTAATGAATCAGAACTTAAAGAAATTAAGACTTACATGATGGATAAGGGCTCTTTAGATATGTTTTCTGGTGAGTTAACAGCAGAAAACGGAAATATCATCGAGGATAACACCATTTTACATGCCAGGTCGGTTGCAGAAGACGTAATAGTTTATAAGAATCAGAACCCATATACCGGAAAAATTAATGTCGATGCTGGAGTGCTCGACACACAGAGCGGAGAAATTGTTTTGAAAGGTAAATCATTGATTCATAGTGCCCCTTTAACTGCTGAAGCTTTCAAAAGAAGTTATTTTGGGGATTATGGGCAATACATAATTTCAATTGGGTTGATACTTTTTGCCTTTTCTACAGCAATCGCATGGTCTTATTACGGTGATCGATCTATTATTTACCTATTCGGATCAAAATACGTGATATGGTACCGATTAGCTTATGTGGCAGCCTTCTTTTTTGCCAGTTTTACCGATACAACCATAATTTGGAGCTTGTCTTATTTAACTGTGGTATTTATGGCTATTCCTAACTTATTTGGATTGTTAATGCTTCGGAAAGAGGTACGGTCAACCATTAAGAAATACTGGTTCGATTTTAAGAAAGAATGGCCGGATGAAAAAACGCCGGAGTAATAAATAAATTGTTCCTGCTGATGGCATTTAATTAGTTTGAGTTTGGGTTTGAGTCTTGAGGAATAAAAAAAGGAGTGTAAATTTTGTGCCTCTTGCTTAAAACTCACACTCCAAACTTTTATATGACCACCGGAAGAAGTCGATAAGTTTGAGTTAGGGTTTGGGTATTGAGCAATAAAAAAAAGGAGTGCAAATTTTGTGCTTCTTGCTCAAAACTCACACTCCAAACTTTTTTGTGACTCGGCTGGGTCTCGAACCCAGGACCCCATCCTTAAAAGGGATGTGCTCTACCAACTGAGCTACCGAGTCATTCCTTTCTCAAAGGCGGTTGCAAAAGTAGGCTATTTTATATAGTTTCCAAAAAATATTTATATTTTTTTTTAGGTATTAAAATGAGTTTGATATTCAAATTATTGATTTGAAGTAGGTTGCTCTATGAAAAAAATTATAAAACATTTTTTATGGCCACCAGCTTCTGTAAAATGGCCTCAAGCTGGTCGAGTTGTAGCATATTCGCTCCATCGCTTTTAGCCTCTGCCGGATTAGGGTGTGTTTCCATGAAAATACCGTTTGTTCCTGCTGCTACGGCTGCTCGAGCAATCGTAGAAATCATCTCCGGCTCTCCTCCGGTTACGCCAGATGTGGTGTTGGGTTGTTGCAATGAGTGCGTCACATCTACAATTACCGGAAAACCAAGTGCCTGCATTTTGGGTATACTACGCATGTCTACTATCAAATCGTTATAGCCAAACATGGTTCCCCGATCGGTGAGCATTACTCTTGAGTTACCTGAGTCAACTACTTTTTGCACAGCAAATTTCATGGATTCCGGAGATAGAAATTGCCCTTTTTTGATATTAATTACACGGTTTGTTTCTGCAGCAGCTATTAAAATATCCGTTTGCCGGCAAAGAAAGGCAGGAATTTGTAAAATATCTGCTACATCAGCAGCCATGGCTGCTTCTTCGGGTAAATGAATGTCGGTAATAATGGGTAATTCAAAATCTCTTTTAACTTTTTCAAGTATTTTTAGCGCTTCCTGGTCGCCAATACCCATAAAACTATCAATTCTCGAACGATTGGCTTTTCTGTACGATGATTTAAATACAAAAGGTATTTCTAATTTATGGGTTAATGCTTTAAGTGTTTCTGCAGTGCGCAATGTAATGTTTTCACTTTCAACCACACATGGTCCGGCCAATAGAAAAAACTGACCATTGTCGAGGTTCTGAATATTTGAAATTGTATTAAGCATTTTTATATGTATTAAACAATGAGTTTAAAGCAATTTTCCAACGATTTGCTGTCCATATCTTCTTTGATGATATAAGTCCGGGCCCCGGCTTCCAACATTTCCTGAACGTATTCCATTTCCTGATGAAAAGACACGGCCACAACCACTACAAATCTGTTTTTATCAATAATTTTTCGGGTAGCTTCAATACCATCCATAACCGGCATGTCGGCATCCATGAAAATAATGTCGAAATTTTCGTTTTTAGTTATTTCAACGGCCTCTTCTCCATTGCTTACCGATCTTACATATTGAATCTGATCTTTGTAAAGTTCTTTTAATAAGTATGATAAGGCTTTAGTGAAGTGATGGTTGTCGTCGGCTATAAGTATTTTGTACACGGTTTTATTCGTTAATGTTTATCCTACGAAAATAACTATTTGGTATCAAAAAAACGAATTTTTAACTACATTTGACTTTTGCTTATGGAATCATTGGGACGACATATATTGGTTGAATTTACAGGATGTGATCCGGATGTAATGGATGATGTTCAAATTATTGAAGAACAAATGATTGGGGCGGCTGAACATTCGGGTGCAACTATAATAAATTCTACATTCCATCATTTTTCGCCTTTGGGCGTTTCCGGTGTAATTGTCATTCAGGAAAGTCACCTCGCCATACATACATGGCCTGAATACCGTTATGCCGCAGTAGATTTGTTTACTTGCGGTGAAACTGTTGAACCATGGGTTGCATTTGAACACCTGAAAAACGCTTTCAGGGCAGAAAATTATTCGGCGCTGGAAATGCGGCGAGGTACCATTCGTTTACTTGATACAGCGCTGAAGTTAAAAGATGCACGGCTCGACACAGCAGAAAAGGTAACTCCTCGTTTTAAACGAAATATTTGGTTCACCGACCGCGATAATTACCAGGCTTTGTCGTTACGCTACACAGGTAATGTGCTTTTCGATGAACGCTCGGCTTACAATAGAATAAGGGTTATTGAGACCTATGCTTATGGCAAAGCATTAACGTCAGGTAACAGGTTAATCTGCACAGAAAAAGATGAATATCATTACCACGAAATGATTGCCCATCCGGTAATGATGGCATGCCAAAATATAGAACGTGTGCTGATTTTGGGTGGGGGTGACGGAGGTTCTGCACGTGAAGTGTTGAAGCACGGCGGTGTGAAACATGTCGATCTTGTCGAGATTGATGAAATGGTGGTGGAAGCCTCGAAAAATTATTTACCTTTTCTTTCCAGAGCTTACGACGATGAACGGCTCAACTTAATAATAGGAGATGCACTGGAGTTTGTCGAAAATAATGGCGATGTTCCCTATGACCTTATTATCATTGATGGGCCACACAGTTCGGGGAAACCATCAAAATTATATACCCCGGCATTTTTTGACAGGTGCCGGCAATTACTTTCCTCCGAAGGAGCCCTTGTTGTTCAGGGAGAATCTCCAAAATTTAATGAAAAGGCATTCAAACAAATCGATCAGAATCTGAAACAGGTCTTTGGTGTTGAGCATAAGTTTAATATGCTGTTCAATGTGCCCACATTTCCTTCGGGTATCTGGTCATTTCAGGTAGTAATGCAAAGTGGGAAAGATCCACGCGATGTAGATCAGGGCGCAGTGAAACTTTTTGTAAGTCAAAAACGCACTAGCTATTATAATTATGCGACGCATATGGCAGCTTTTGCAATGCCTGAGTATGTGAAGAAGATGCTAAATTAGCGGCTACGATCGGCCATTTCGATTCCCTTTAACTAATCGCACACGCCACTCAATGGCCGTCAAGCCTTGATCCAGGATCTATAACCTATGATCACTCATCCACTTCCGGCTTTTTCGATTCCTTTCAATTAGTTGCAGCTGCATTCAATAACCTTCCAACGGTCAGGATGTTATCCAATATCACATCCATCCGAAACTTTTTTAAAAAGAGAATCAACAACAATTACTTTTGTTTATTTATGCGATATCTTTTTTGAAACTCCAGAAAAAAAGTAGTTTATAATGTCAAAACAGTGTTCCCTGCCTGCCAAAATCAAAAGACTTCGGAACAGTCCCATATCTTTTTAGGTTTTTTGTTATTTGTTAACGAAAAATATGGGTTC
>NZ_JBSRDC010000046.1:0-64843 GCF_055145285.1 Salinivirga sp.
GTTTATAATTTTGATTTCAATGGTCATATAGAGCTCGCCACAAAAAATACAATAAGTAACATGCTATTTTATAGTTGTTTAATAATAAAATACGTTCGAAACTAAGTTTTAGTCGTGGCTCGGTTCGAAAAGTTCAAGTTCAGTGCCTGTCCCGAGAATCAGGAGCTAGACCTTTCCAAAAAAAAGCCTGTTTTCAGAAAGGGCGTAACCATCGGCCGCCTAAGGCTTGCCGACAGCGCAGCGCAGAAACTTTAGCTCATAGCCTGTCCCGATTATTCCATCGGGAAGCACATTTTAGATTATTATGAATGCGAATAAATTGGACTTTTCGGGCAAGCACTATTTAGTTTATTACTCACGATTTGGAAGGGTAACGATAAATGTGCTCCCTTTTCCGGGCTCACTCTGCACCTTAATGGTGCCACCATTCATTTCTACAAAATCTTTGGAAAGAATTAGTCCTAAACCTGTTCCTCGCTCTTTATCAGTTCCCAGAGTAGAAAAATGCGTTTCTGTGCGGAAAAGTTTTTCCTGTACTTCTGGCTTTATGCCAATACCGGAATCTTTCACAAAAAGCTTTACGCCATCTTTCGATTCCTCAAAATACAAGTCTATTTTTCCTCCTGAGGGAGTAAACTTCAAAGCATTGAACATGAGATTTCTGACTACCGTTTTTATCATGTGCTCGTCAAAATAGGCATAAATGGGTTCTTCATAGTTTACATTTACTTCTATTTTTTTTCGTTCGGCAAGCGGCAAAAGCAACTCAGCCATTTCTTCGACTACAGCGGTAATATCGTCGAAATCGGGATAATACTTTATTCGACCTTGCTGATGACGGGCCCAATCCAACAGGTTCTCCAGTAGATTATAGGAATTTTGGGCACTCCGTTGCAGTTTACTCACATAATTCAGTAGCGTGGTTTTATCAGAAGTAGCAATATTTTGCATAATTATATTGGTCATATTGACAAAATTCCCAAACGGGCTTCGCAAGTCGTGTCCTATGATACTAAAAAACTTATCTTTTGTAGCATTTAATGTTTTAAGCTGGTCGCGTTGTTTTTCAATTTGGACTTCTGCATTTTTCAGGGCAGTAATATCACTATCAATGGCTATAATCTGAACAATGTTGCCATCATTGTCGCGGATTGGAGTTAAGGTAGTTTGTGCCCATATTTTTTTGCCATCACGGGTAGTGTTTTGGGATTCATAGGTTATAGAACTTTTATTTTCTGGCCAACTTCTGATATCCTGTCTTATTTTTTCATTGGAACTCATATTAAAAACATTCCCGCGCTTTTCCCGCAAATCTTTAAGTGTAAATCCATACAGCCTGGTAAAACCTTCGTTAACCCACAATAAGGAGCCCTTTTTATCTGTTAAAATCACTGCATTATCTGTTTCCCTTGCAATGATGGAAAGCCGTTGAAGCTCCTGATTTTTCTCGGCGAGTTCCTTGCTTTTTCGCTCCAACTCTTCTTTCTGAAAACGCACTTCTTCCTCCGCGTTTTTTAGCTGAGTAATGTTTGTATCAATGGCAATAAACTGCTCGGGTTCCCCCGAATCATTAAACACAGGTGTAAATGTGGTATGAATCCACAACCCTTCATGCCCTTTTGATAAAGTAAAATATTCATATTGAACAGATTTCTTCTCCTTTAAGGCTTCTTCATATGCCTTTTGAATATGTGGATATTCACTGTTTTCGAACAAAAAATTACCTCTTTCAGCCATAAAGTCTTCGCAGGTATATCCATAAAGTTTTTCGAAGGCCTCGTTACAATAATCAAGCTTGCCGTCTTTATTGAAAATGGCCACAGCATTTCCTGCTTTTTCAGCCACAATGGAGAGTTCCTTTAATTTTTTATTATTTTCTTTCAATATATCGGCCACCTGCATTACTTCCTCATTTCTATCTAAAAGTTGCTGCGTGCGCTCTTGTATTATACGCTCCAGCTTTTCTTTCGATTTTCGCAATTGCTTTGTTCTGTAACGTATGGCCAGCAGCATCACAAAACCCCAAACCAACACATAAAATATATATGCATAAGTAGTGCGATAAATTGGTGGGCTAATTGTAACAATTAGTAACTTCCGCTTAACTGATTCACCAAAAGTATTGCGGGCACGTGCAAAAAGTGTGTACCTACCTGGTGGTAAATTAGTATAGCTTTTTGTAAACTGCTGACTCCATGGCTCATACTGTTCTTCAAACCCTTTCAGAAAGAAGCTGATTTCGTTACCGGTGTGGTTGTAATAATAAGGTATGCTTGCTGTAACTGAAATACTATTTTGTCCATAATCAAGCTCAGTCTGCAATGGTTCACTTTGCTGATAAACCTGCCTCCATTCGCCATTTCCATATTTGATGGCGCTGAAATAAATGGAAAATTTACGTGATATAGGTCGTTGCTCGTGAAACAGATAATGGTACAAACCGTTCTCCGTACCAATCCACACTTCACTGCTGTCAATCAATGCAGCATGCGTTACACTATATGGCAATCGCATTAATGTGGTACTATCAATATCGAATCCTTTTTTAGTAGCAAAATAGATGGTTTTTTCTCTAATACTTGTAAATCCTTCAATGCTTTTGTAAATGGTATCTGTTTTTTCATGCTCCTTTAAAAGAGGGATAAACTGGTCAAGAGTAAAGTCATAAGTATATAGCTGCGGGTAGGCAGAATAAAGCAATTGTTCTTTGGTTTTTTGAAACTGAAGGGCTCGTAGAGATTTTATACCATTTGTAGTATCTTTTAAATCAAGAACCGGAGCCACCTGGTATTCCAATAATTCTTTTAACTGAGTTTTACCCAGCCTGTAAAATCCCTTATAACTGGCAGCAATCCAGAGGTTTCCCTTTTCATCTTGCGCTATATCACGGACTTGTTGTTTTATGCTTCCAAATTCATGTACTAAGTTCCAACTGCTGCCATTTTTCTTTAACAATAGCAAACCGGTTCTGGTCCCAACAAACATATAATCAGGATAGTCCGGATAAACATACATCGAATATATATCAGGATATTCAAAGACCCGGGTAGCTTTTGAATGCTCAACCTTGAATACCCCCTCAGCTGTAGATACCAGTAATTTGGCCTTGTTTCGATCCTTAATTTCAAGCATATTCCAGGCCTGCATATTGATATTTTCTACCTTCTGGAAACTTCTTTCATGCATTGGCGCTTGTGGATCGAGCCAAAATAATCCAAAACCAGTGGCTACGTATATCTTTTTATTAAATTTCTCAATGGCAGAAACAGTACCTTTTATACCTGATTTATAATCATAATGGGTAATGGGTAAACCCAATTCTATTAGGCTTAAGCCCATATCCTGCGCAAGCCATACAGCACCATTTTCAGTGCATGTGAAATCATAAACTGCATCGGTTAGCAACTGATTATCTGTACTAAAATGATATTTTAAATTACCTTGTAAATCAATTATAAAAAATCCGGCATGGGTGGTTGCAATACCTATTAAATTAGGGCAAACCAATTTGGCCTGATATACTGTACTCACTTTCAACAAATCATCCACAGCAGTAGTGAATGGTTTAATCTGTTCAATACGATTAGCTTCCTGATTGAAAATCACCTTAAAAAGTCCGTGGTGTTTTGTTGCCACAATATGCGAAGAATCTTGCTTGAAAATGGCATGCACTTGCCGTTGTTCAAAGAATTCGCTATTTTCAACCTTCATAAGGCTATCTTTTTTATATCGGAACAACCCTCCTCCGATTTGTTGCACTATACAATGATTTTGAACCTTAAAAGCCAGATAAAAATATTGATGATTACCAGGAATAACCTGTATGCGATTATCATAATACGAAAACACGTAATTATCTGTTAAAAACAAAGTCGTATCTGCAAGGGAAACTGTGCTCCAGACATCAGTAAATTCGATATCCTGACCTAAAATGGAATCTAAAGAATGATATTCACGATGCCTTGTGGTGTCTGGTGATATATAACCAAAATCCCCTATTGACCCAACATATAGGGTGCCGTCATCTGCAAAACTAAATGAGCGAATTGTGCTTTGTTGTGGTGTTTGTATTAAGTCCCATTGATTACCATTATAAGTCATTATTCCATCCTGATTGGCAACCCAAACTACATTGTTTGAATCGGTTACGATGGCCCAATTTTGTGTTTGACCCGGATAGTCGGCTGGCAAAAAATTGTGTACAAACAGGCGCCCCTGTCCCAAAACACTGAAGGTACTGATGATAAAAAAGAATATGAGGGAAGTTTTAATATTAACCATCAAATAAGCCGGTTCAATTTATTTTGTACTTCTTCTTTATAATTTCTGCCCACAGGAAGTTCTTTTTCTCCCACATCAATTAAAGATGAAGTGAAAGACTGTATCTTGTCCAGAGCAACAATTATGGAGCGGTGAATGCGCATAAAACGGTCGGAGGGTAGTTTTGCTTCAAAATCTGATAAATGCTGATGGGTAATTACTTTTTTCTCCGTGGTAACGATGCGTACATAATCCCTAAGGCTTTCGATATAAATTATATTGCTCATTTCTACTCTCACCATCCGCTTATTTTCATTCACATAGAAATAGTCTTCATCAAATTCAATGGATTTTTCGTCTGAACGAATTTTACCAACGGCTTTTAAAAACCGCTCGAAGGTTACGGGTTTTAATATAAAATCATCAACATCTAGGTCAAACCCCTCTACAGCATAATCTTTATTGGCAGAACAGATAATAACATGTGGTTTACGCTCAACGGTCTTCAAAAAATCGATACCACTCAGCCCGGGCATTTCAATGTCGAGAAAAAGGAGGTCTATTTTTTCCTGTATTAGAACCTCATGGGCTTCAATTGCATTCTCGCAGTTAGCCGTTAACTCCAAATATGGCACTTGACTTATATAACTTGCCATGACTTCTCTGGCGACTTCTTCATCATCTACGATTAAGCATTTAAACTTAGTATCTGTCATTACTTTATGCTTCTTTATGGTAAAAATAATAATTATCCTAAAAGAGCGGAAGAAAACATCACACAAAGATACCGGATTAAAAAAACAACCATAAGAAAATAAGTAAATGAGAACTATTTTTTGGTATTTCGAAAATAGTTTGTACTTTTAATGTTGAGTAACAAACGGGTAGTAGCTTTTTCATAAGCGGAAGAAGGGCTGTTCCAATTCTGGAGCAGCCTTATTTTTTTGCATAAAAAAGGCCGGTTACCCGGCCCCTTATATTTTTTAAACAATAGTTACCCAGTTATGTGGATCTGGCTTATCGCCATACTGAATAGCCCGAAGCTCATCGTATAATTTTTGGCTGACGGGTCCTACATTTCCATCTTTGGAATACACGTACGCTTTACCCGTTTCCCGGTCTACAATTTTGCCAATTGGCGAAATAACAGCTGCTGTACCACAAGCACCGCACTCTTCAAATGTTTCAAGTTCTTCTACAGGTATTGGCCTGCGTTCAGCTTTAAGTCCCATGTCCTCGGCCAGCTGAATCAAACTTTTATTGGTAATGGAAGGTAAAATAGAAGACGATTTTGGTGTAATGTAAGTGTTTTCTTTTATTCCGAAGAAATTTGCCGGACCACACTCATCTATATATGCTTTCTCTTTAGCATCGAGATAAAGTGCTGCTGCATAACCTTCATCGTGTGCACGTTCACCAGACTTTAATGATGCTGCGTAGTTGCCGCCTACTTTTAATGTTCCTGTACCTAATGGTGCAGCACGGTCGGCATCGCGTACAATTTGTACACTTACCGGCTTGAACCCCTCTTTAAAATAGGGACCTACCGGCATTACAAAAATGGCAAATATATACTCATTCGAAGGTTTTACGCCAACCTGAGCGCCAGAACCGAATAATACAGGACGTATATACAAAGATGCTTCTGTTTCGCGTGGTGGCACATAATCTTTATTCAACTCAATTACTTTAAAAAGCATTTCCTTGAACAACTTTTCAGGCACTTTAGCCATCATAATTCCTTCGGAGGAATTAGTGAGACGCTTAAAATTTTCATCCCAGCGGAATACTCTTATTTTGCCATCTTTACCCCGAAAAGCCTTCATGCCCTCGAAAGCCTGCTGGCCATAATGCAACCCTGAAGCTGCCATGCTCACTTCTAATGTGTCTTTCTCGCTTACTTCAATATCGCTCCACTGGCCATTTTTGAAGTAGGCTCGCACATTGTAATCAGTTTTATAATATCCGAATCCTAATTTACTCCAATCTATATTTTTCATAATAACAATAGTTAAGTTGTTTACACTTGTCACAAATGTAAACAATTCAACCGGATTTTACAATGAAAGAATTGTGTTACGCAATATAAAAAGAGGTCTAAATAAAACTGGAATACTTCGACAAATCTGCCCTTGGTGGAATACACATCACAGGGATATCAAAGGATTCCTGGTTCTTACCGCTAAGCCATTTTAAGTAATATTTAGCGGTCATCATAATCATGTCAGCTTCAATTACACTGGCAAAGTTAAATATTGCGTTTTTGAAAGACTCTTTTTTCTTAGCTGTTTTTACACCATAAATAATATTTTGCTTATCAAGCATTTTCTTGGTGAAATAAACATTATTGGCAAGATCTTTCTTTCTGAAATCATCTGTTAGAAATGGCTTCATCAGGTTTATATTACACTGATAATAATTCGACATGTAAATAATCCAGGCTAATGATTCCCGATACCTGCGATCATCGTCAATTGGAACAACAATTTCTTTATAGTAATCATGAGCAGGTGGTGTTTCAACAATAATGAAAGGAATAAATGCGCCTTTTAAAATCCGTAAAAAATCTCTTACACTCAAAGTGTTTTTATTACCCTCCACGGCCCTGAACATCACCATCAGGTTTGCGTTCACTGTGTAGATAATTTCCTTCGCAATTTGTTTGGCTTTTCCCTGTCTGACAAAAGCTCTACATTCAAGATCAAAGTCTTTACTGATTTCTTCGGCCCGGGATATCAATTTGGTTTCGATGTTCTTCAGCTCATCTTCTTTGAGCTTTTTACTATAGTTGCCAAAAATTCCGCCTCTGACGTTGTTTAGATATAAAAGGGCAATACCGTTGTTAACAACTTTGGCTAACTGCACTGCGTGTTTGAGTGCAATTTCTGAACCTTCAGAAAAATCCCAGGGTACAACAATGTATTTCTTTTTTGGACTCATAGAATTGGGCATTTCAATGGGTAAATCTACGAAATTTTTTCAATATAACTATTTTTTTAATTGTTTCCGAATGTTTTCCAACTGCTTTTTTTTATTAACATCACGTAAGCGCTTAGCAGTGTCCGTAAAGTATTGATGTGACTCAATAAATTTTATTTGTATTTGGTTCCATTTATCGTAATTATCATCTATGAATTTAAACTCCACAAGCTCCTTAAACAGCGTCTCTGAAACGGGTATAAAGTCTGCGCGACCAAGATAGTCCAGATCTGCATCACAAATGATCATTTCAAGTTTATTTTTAGGCTCTGGTGGCAATTTTGTAGCATAGATCAGATCGGCTACAGCTTCTATTTGCTCCTGACTGTAATGAAAACGTGGCAGCATTTCCCTGGCTAATTGTATGCCAAGCAATTCATGGTCTTTGTACCCTCGTGTAAAGCCTGCATCATGAAACAAAGCTGCTGTTTTCACCAAAAGCATGTCGTGCTCCGACACACCCTCCTGCCTGCCAACAAGTTCGACCTGAGTAACAACATCAATGGTGTGTTTTATATTATGATACGTTAAATTATCGGGTAGCTGGTGTTCAAGCAAGTCCATAACCTCTTCTTCCATATCATCGAAACGGATAAATGCCAGCTTGGTGTAAAAGTCCTCACTCGGAATAGAGCCTTGCTTTTTGACAGATAAATGCGGACGAAAGCCTTCAATAAAATACATATCCACATCACCGCGGTATTTAACCGGCATTTTACCATGATAATTACAAATAAAGTAATCGCGTATGAGCTCATAGGTATTCCCGCTAATATTTGTTCTACCTATTTCCCCCGAAGATTCCATGCGGCTTGCAATATTAACGGTTTCTCCCCATATGTCGTAGGCTTGCTTTTTAAAACCATCTTTACCTGCAAACACAGGACCTGTATGTATTCCAATACGCAAACCCCATATTCTGTTTTCTGAATCCGGATATTTTGTTTTCAGTTCCTCTATATACGTTTGCATCTCGAGTGCAGCCAAAACCACCTCTATTGGATTTGTCCGGTTCTTTTTTGGTATTCCGCCAGCACACATATAAGTGTCGCCAACAGTTTTTATTTTTTGAATATTGTATTTCTTGACTGTCTGATCAAATCTATAGAAAAACTTATCCAGGTCATCTACGAGTTTATCCGGATTGTCTTTTGAGGTCAACTTACTAAATCCGGAAACATCGGAAAATAAGACGGTAACCATTTTGTACCGTTTTGATTTCCCATGCACTTTTAGTTCCTCTGCTTCTTCTTTTGGCAAACGTTCTGCTAATTTGGCTTCATAAGATTGCCTTTGCTCTATCATTCTCTCGGTTGTTTTTTGGAGGCGCAATTCCAAATCTAATCGCTCAACCGAAAACCGATATTTAAAATACCTTACAATAAACCAGATAAGACTTAGCAAAAACAACGAAGCGCTAATCCAGAACCAAACAGATATTACCGGTTGTGTTTTTACCACTAACCTAGCTTCTTCAATGGTGCCGTCAGGGTGCTTAATGTATAAAATATGATCTTCATTGATAGAAGCATAAAAAGTAGCTACATTGGATTCATTACGCTGCCATTGGCTATTATCGCTGAAACGATATTGTGATTTTTCAGGTATCTGTACCTTTAGCAATAAGCTGTCGGTTTTAATAATTTTTACCTGATTGGAATGATGCTTTTCGATCACAACCTTATATTTATCAGCAGCTTGCAACGAAAACACAGAAAAAATAAGAATAAATATGGGGGTAAGTCGTGTTTTCACTTTTTTGTGATCAATTTAAAGTTAAGATTATTAAATCCCAAATTTATTTAATATTCATAATAAATTAGTCCTGCATTTTTGTATAAAAACAAAAAAAGGATCGTGATAAATAGCTCACGACCCTTAAACCAACAAAAATTTTTAAAAATTAATCTATTGCTGCAATTCCCGGCAACTTTTTACCTTCAATATATTCAAGCATGGCGCCGCCACCGGTTGAAACATAACTAACCTCATTGGCCAGCCCTGATTTATTAAGTGCAGAAACCGAGTCTCCTCCGCCCACAAGTGAATACGAGCCTTTATCAGTAGCATCGGCAATCATTTGTGCAATACCAAATGTACCTTTAGCAAATTTCTCCATTTCGAAAACTCCTACAGGTCCGTTCCACAATATGGTTTTTGATTTTGAAATAATATCACCAAGTTTTGTAAGTGTTTCAGGACCAATATCCATACCCATCCAACCATCGTCAACAGCATCGGCTGGTGTTACTTTGGTTTTTGCATCAGCTTTAAAGGCGTCGCCATTAACAGAATCAACAGGTAATATTATTTCGGTGTCATTCTTTGCTGCAGCTTCCATCACTTTTTTGGCTGTATCAAGATATTCCTCTTCTACCATCGAACTACCAACTTTTCCGCCCTGTGCTTTAATAAAAGTATATGCCATGGCTCCTCCAATAACAAGTTTATCAACATTGCTAAGCAGCTGCTCAATGACAATAATTTTACTCGAAACTTTTGCGCCGCCAATAATGGCTGTATATCCTTTTTTTGGAGCATTCAATGCTTTGTCGAGGTGCTGAATCTCGTTAGTCATTACTTTACCAAACATTTTATTGGAACCAAAAAGTGCAGCAATAATTGAAGTGGATGCATGAGCACGGTGAGCAGTAGCAAAGGCATCATTTATATATACATCGGCTCCTTCGGCAAGTTTTTTGGCAAACTCGGCATCACCTTTTGTCTCTTCCGGATAGAACCGCAAGTTCTCAAGTAAAAGAATTTCTCCGGGAGCAAGTTCTTTTTTAGCATTAACAGCCTTCTCACCAATACAATCAGAAACAAAAATTACATCCTTTCCGGTTAATTTTTCCAGCGCAGGCACTACGTGTTTCAAAGAATATTTCTCCTCCTGACCTTTTGGACGGCCAAGGTGAGACATCAATACTACACTGCCTCCACCTTTAAGCACTTCCTTAATAGTAGGCATAGTAGCTTTTATGCGCGAATCATCTGTCACTTCAAACTGATCGTTTAGTGGAACATTGAAATCTACCCTGATAAGGGCTTTTTTGTTTTTAAAATTATAAGCGGTAATGTCCTGCATAATTAATTAGGTTTATTATTGGGTTATGATAATCAAATTTACAAAATTTCTAACTTTACCAGCGCGAAATAAAATCAATTTGCAATTAAAATTAATACATAATTCGTGCAGAAAAGGCATGAAAGAACGGTTTTTTTTTACGCACACGTTTACGGAAAGCAAAAAAATGTTGATATGAAATTTAGTGAAGTACTGGGACAAGAGCAGGTAAAAAAGCAATTAACAGGTATGGCCGCATCAGGCCGTATAAGCCACAACCTATTATTTGCCGGACCCAAAGGAAGTGGCAAATTACCCCTGGCCATTGCATTTGCACAATTTTTATTATGCGAAAACCCCTCTGAAACCGATTCCTGTGGCGTATGCAGTTCCTGTAAACGTATTGCTAATTTGGAACACCCAGACCTCCACCTTGTATACCCGGTAATCAAGAAAAAATCCACAGACAAGCCTAAAAGCGAAGACTTTATAGGATTATTCCGGGAACTCTACAAATCGCAACCTTACTTTTCCTATATCGACTGGGTCGTAAAACTTAATGCAGAAAATAAGCAAGCTGGAATTTTTGTCAGCGAAAATGATGCTCTGATGCACCAACTCAGCTTAAAAAGCTATGGTGGAAAATACAAGGTGTTCATTTTTTGGATGATGGAGAAGGTCAACATGGAAACAGCCAACAAATTACTTAAGGCGCTTGAGGAACCACCGGAGAACACCATATTTCTACTCATCAGCGATCGCACGGAACTCATTCTGCCCACCATTATCAGTCGCGCACAACTTATTCGCTCACAAATTTTACAACCTGACGAAATTGCAGATGGCCTCAAGAAACAACACCAACTATCGGACAAAGAGGCACAAAAACTGGCCGTATTTGCCGATGGCAGTTTCAACAAAGCCATTTCGCTCGTAGCAAACACTGAAGAGCTGGGTAAAAACCTCGAACGTTTTGCCGATTACTTTCGGATGAGTTACGCATTTAATATTGAAGAAATCAATAAGATTGTCAACAATTTTAAAACCATATCGCGCGACAATATTGTAGAATTTCTGCAGTATTGCCTGTTTTTAGTTCGAAATAATATGGCGCTGAACATGCAACTCGAAGATATGGTGCATATGACTGAAGAAGAACGCAAATTTTCAATCAACTTTTCAAAGATGATTAGTCCGGATAAAGCAGTCCTGCTTTCACGCGACATTGAACAAGCCATTTTTCATATCACGCGAAATGTGAATACAAAGCTTGTAATGTTCGATTTGGCCATAAAAATTCATGAAAACCTCAAAAGCAGTAAAAAATAACAACCTGGCTTAATACAAACCTTTTTGAACAAGGATAAACAAGCTGGCCTGCGACTATTTATACAAGAAAATTGGCAATGAACTCTACTAAAGCCATTAAAATTAGTATTTTTGTAAGTTGAGAAACGCATACGGTAAAGAAAGCCGTATTACAAAAATAGTTTGACATGAGTAGCAGAGTTGAAAACATATGCGGGTGTTACGAGAACAGAGCTCATGCCAACAGGGAGTGCTTATCAGGGTGTGGATCAAAACTAAACGTACACAATTGGATGTACAGAATGGTTCAGCCCAGCGCCATTAACGATGTAGTAGAAGTTCGTTTTAAAAATACAAGAAAAGGATTTCATAAAAACGTGAACCAACTCAACCTCAGGGTTGGCGATATCGTGGCAGTTGAAGCATCACCGGGGCATGACATTGGAATAATTACCCTTACAGGAGAGCTCGTACGCGAGCAAATGAAAAAATATAAAGTTCCGGCCGGAGCTGAACTCAAAAAAGTTTACCGAAAAGCCAAACAAGCCGACATCGATAAATGGAAAGAAGCGAAAGACCTTGAGCACGAAACCATGATTGAATCGCGAAAAATTACACGCGATTTAAGATTAAACATGAAAATTGGCGATGTTGAGTATCAGGGCGACCGCACAAAGGCAATATTCTATTACATAGCCGAAGAGCGGGTAGATTTTCGCCAACTCATTAAAGTGCTGGCTGAAAGATTCCGTATAAGAGTAGAGATGAAACAAATTGGCGCACGCCAGGAAGCGGGCCTTATCGGAGGAATCGGGTCTTGTGGACGTGAGCTCTGTTGTTCTACATGGATTAGCGATTTTGTATCTGTTACAACCAACGCTGCCAGAGTACAACAATTAAGCCTGAACCCGCAAAAACTGGCAGGCCAGTGCGGAAAACTTAAATGCTGCCTTAATTTCGAGCTTGACAGCTATATTGATGCCCAAAAAGATTTTCCACCAAGCGACAAAGAAATTAAATCCAAGCTGGGCACGGCTTATCATCAAAAAACCGATGTTTTCCGTCGCATTATGTATTATTTGGCAGTAGCAGAAACAAGCACAACATTCATAGCTTTGACACCAGAACGAGTCAAAGAAATTATACAGGCAAACAAAAAAGGTGTTGAAGTTGAAACATGGAAAGAACAAACCATAGATATCAACACCACGGGTAACAAAGCAGAACTGGACTACACCAATTCCGTAGGTACAGAAAGTCTAACCCGTTTCGATAGCAACCAAAAGAAAAACCCAAAGCGACGCAAAAAACGCCGTAATCCTCGTAGAAATGAAAAACGTTAGCATTTTTTTATTATTGGTTCTGTTTTCATTATCAGGATGTGACAGAAACAGTATTTATGATCAATACCGAAGCATGCCTGAAGAAGAATGGCATATGGATTCGCTGAAAAAATACGAATTTACCATAAAAGACTCTATGGCCATTTACAGCATGTACCTCAACATACGCAATACAGGCCAATACAGTTTTTCTAACCTGATTGTTTTTGTCGATACAGACATGCCCGGACAACAACACATAAGAGATACCGTTAACTGTATTCTGGCTGACGCAAAAGGCAAATGGCTTGGCTCCGGATTCGGAAGCATCTGGACGAGTAAAATTCCATACAAAACAAGGGTCCGTTTTCCAAGATCAGGAGAATATGAGCTTATTTTACAACATGGCATGCGTAAAGAAAAACTTGAAGGAATTACAGACATAGGCGTAAGAATTGAAAAACTGAACTAACGGTGGGAAAAAGCAAGCTGGCGAAATTCGAAGAAAACAAATCCTTTACACATGTAATTGAGCCATCACTGGATGCATACCTGAACAAAGACCACGAGCTCAAAGGCAATTGGCACAAAGAAATATTCAAAAACAAGAACCCCATAGTTTTGGAATTGGGATGCGGAAAAGGTGAGTACGCGGTGAATATGGCAGAAAAACATCCTGAAAAAAACTTTCTCGGTATTGATATTAAAGGAGCACGAATATGGAAAGGCGCTAAAAACAGCAATCAAAGGGGCATAACAAATGTTTTTTTCTTAAGAACCAGAATTGAATTTTTACCGCATTTCTTTGCAGATAATGAGGTCTCTGAAATATGGATTACATTTCCTGATCCACAACGAAAAAAACGAAGAAGAAAAAAACGTTTAACGCACACTTCGTTTTTAAAAATGTATCAGAAAATATTAAACAAAGAGGGAGAAATACATCTGAAAACAGACAGTATTTTTTTATATCGCTACACAAAAGAAATATTGGAAAGCAATAATCAACAAATACTGGCAAGTACCAAAAACTTATACCATGGTAAACATTATAAAGATGAGTTAACCATAAAAACGCATTACGAAGCATTGTATTTAGAAGGAAACCCAACCATAACCTATTTAAAGTTTCAATTGGACAAGCATACACAATTGACAGAACCAGAAACAGAAGATGAAGCATTTCTATGAAAAAGTATATGAAATTGCGCGGCAAGTGCCCGCGGGAAAAGTCACCACCTATGGATTGATTGCACGCCACCTGGGCAGCCCTCAGTCGGCCAGAATGGTGGGCTGGGCCCTTAATGCCAGAAAGACATGGTTAGATGGTATACCAGCACATCGCGTGGTAAACAGAAAAGGGTTACTCACAGGCAACAAATACTTCCCTGGCAACAGCATGGCCGAATTATTACAAAACGAAGGCATAGAAATTGCTAACAACCAAATTATAAATTTAGATAATTACCTTTGGGACCCTTCCCAATTTTAAAACCAACAAATTATGGCATTAACAACCAAACAAATTTTTACTGTATTACGCACAGTAAAACATCCAAAAGAAAATAAAGACATCATATCTCTGGGCATGGTCCAGGAACTGGAAGTTGAAGGAAAGAAAGTAAACTTCACCCTCGTATTCCCTATTGACACTGACCCCAACATTGAAACCATTCGCAAAGCATGTGTTCAGGCACTGGAAAAAGAATTGGGTGATGAAATTGAAATAAGGGGAAATATTAACATCAAAGCCCTGCAAAAAGAAGAAGACAATTCAGCAATGGGTAAAGTTAAAAATATTGTTGCTGTCGCTTCGGGTAAAGGCGGTGTTGGTAAATCAACAGTTGCCGTAAACCTGGCTGTGGCCCTTGCCAACACCGGAGCCAAAGTAGCCTTGTTAGATGCAGACATCTATGGTCCATCGATCCCCAAAATGCTTGATATCGAAAATGAAAGGCCTCAAGTGATTAAAGAAAACGGCCAGGAAATGATTATTCCCGTTGAGAAATACGGAATTAAAACACTCTCCATTGGATTTTTTGTAAACCCCGACGACGCATTAATCTGGAGAGGAGCTATGGCCACAAGCGCTATCAAACAATTGTTACTTCAAGCCAAGTGGGGCGAAATTGATTACATGGTAGTTGACCTCCCACCCGGCACTGGTGATATTCACCTGACAATAGTACAAACAGTGCCGCTAAATGGAGGAATTATGGTTTCTACACCACAAGAAGTAGCCATAGCCGATGTAAAAAAAGCCATGAGTATGTTCCATCAAAAAACCATTAATGTGCCGGTGCTCGGTGTGGTAGAAAACATGGCCTGGTTTACACCAGAAGAATTACCCGACAACAAATACTACCTGTTTGGTAAAGACGGAGCGAAACGTTTTGCCAACGAAAACGGGCTAACACTGTTAGGCCAGATTCCTATTGTACAAGGGGTAATGGAAAGTGGCGAAAAAGGCATACCTGCCGCAGCTGATGCCGACAGCATTTTGGGAAAACAATTCTCAGAACTGGCTAATAATGTGGTGGAAGCAGTAAAAATTCGCAATGATGAGTTGCCACCAACTGAACCCGTACAAATTACCAGAAAATAATTGTACTAATTTTACGTTCAAAACCACAAAACATACAAACTTTTGAAACGCAGAATTCGCAATATAACCATTATAGCAGTCCTCATTGGAGGGCTGCTATATTCTTGCTCTACTGAAAAAAACACGGCCATAAGAAGGGTTTATCATAACATTACAGCCTATTTTAATGCTTTGTACAATGCCCAGGATGCATATAAGTCAGGTCAGAAAAGGTTAATGAATGAGCCCAACGACAATTATGCCCGTATGCTGAATATTTTTTACTATTCAAATGAGGGTGCTGCTACAGCTATAAATAGCGATATGGGCAGGGTGCAGGAAAAAGCATCGAAAGTGATAAAAAAACACTCCATTACAGCAAGACCGGAAAAAAGAAAAAGAAAAAACCGCGAATTCAACGACTTACCAGAATATTGCAAACATGTAGATGATGCCTACCTTTTAAAAGGCAAAGCTGAACTTTACAAGCACGAATATTTCCAGGCCATTGAAACATTCCGTTTCATCATACGCGAATACTCCATGATGCCCATCAAATACGATGGTCAACTATGGCTTGCAAGAACCTACCTGGAAATGGACAAATACGACCGTGCAAAAGAACTTATTGAACTGATGCAGGGGGATAATCAATTCCCTAAAAAACTGAAAAAACAACTTTTCCTCACAGTAGCAGAATATCACAAAAAACAATATCAGCTGCAGGAAGCTGCTAAACAGCTTGAAAAAGCCATCCCACTAACAAAAAACAAAACAAAAAAATACCGCTACCATTACATTCTTGCTCAAATTTATCAGGAACTCGAAAAAAACGATAAAGCCAATGAAAATTATGCCATCGTGATGCGCAAAAACCCCATTTATGAAATGGTTTTTAATGCGCGCATCAATATGGCACAATTATACCGCACCACACAGGGATCAGCTGAAGATTTGCAAAAAGAGCTGAAAAAAATGCTCACGGATGAAAAAAACAAAGAATTTCAGGACCAAATATACTTTGCGCTGGGTTCGATAGAAGAAAATAAAGGCAACATATCCGAAGCCTTAAAATATTACCGCAAATCTGCCGCGGTTTCTGTGCAAAACAACTATCAAAAAACCGAATCTTACCTGGCGGTTGCCGAAATTTATTTTGAACAACCCGACTATAAAAACGCGCAACTATATTACGACAGTGCAATGGGATTTATTGACAAAACCCGTCGTAATTACAATGAAATCTACAATAAATCAAGAAACCTTAATGAGCTTGTAACGCACATTACAACAATCGAACATCAGGATAGCCTGCAGCGCGTAGCTGCCATGAGTGAATCAAAACGCATGGCGCTGATTGATCAGATTATTCAGAACCTGATTGAAGAAGAAAAACGCCAAATGGAAGAAGAACGCATGAACAGGCTGGCCATGCAAAACCAACAACAAAACAAACGTACTACACAAGGTGGAGGTTGGTATTTTTATAATCCCACCGCTGTAAGTATGGGAGAAAGCGCATTTATACAAAAGTGGGGAAAAAGAAAACTTGAAGACCATTGGCGCCGAAGCAACAAAAGCCAGATGACAAGCGAACCACTGGCTGAAGATGCTCAAGGCGAAGACTCAACTAAAGTTACCGACAATAAAAAACGCGAATATTATCTGCAAGACCTGCCCTTAACCGATAGCGCACTGGCAGTATCTGATTCTTTAATACAACATGCTTTTTACGAACTCGGAAATGTATACCGAATAAAACTCGAAAATTTACCCAAAGCAACCGACACATACGAGGAGCTACTGAGCCGCTTCCCCGGTTTTGATAAAATAACTACAGTATACTATCGCATGTACAAAATGTATGAAGAAATGCGCGAAAGCGAAAAAGCCGAGCGATACCGTAACATCATCATACAGCAGTACCCAAAATCGCTTTATGCCCGATTAATGACGAACCCGGATTATATTAAAAAAATACAGGAAAAAGAGCAACAGGTAAAATTCTTTTATCGTACTACCTGGCGATTATTTAAAAACGGAGACTACCAACAGGTAATTAATAATTTTAGAAGAGCAGATACGGCTTTTACTGATCATCAATTATACAGCAAATTTGCACTTTTAAATACCATAGCCAAAGGCCAAATGGCCGATTCTACGACGTTTGTTGCTTATCTGAAAGATTATGTAAAACAATTCCCCAAAGGCAATGAAACGCCTTATGCCAAAGACCTTGTGCGTTATATGACCACAGACCAGACCAAACCACAAGGGGTAGAGCAAAAAGAACAAAAAACCATTGCTGAAGAAACCAAAAAAGAAATTCAGGTTGACTTTAAAATGCAGGAACGCGTTCCACACTATTATGTAAGTATCATAGACACAAGAAATGCAAGTGCAAACCTGGTAAAATTCAATATTTCCAATTTCAATATCGATTATTACAGTATACTCGACTTTAAAGTTAAAGACTTTGTTTTCTCTGCCGACTTCAAAGCCATAACCGTTGAGCCATTTACGACCTGGTACAACGCAATGAACTACTTCGAATCTATAGATTACGTTAAAGAAGTATACGAAGACATCTCTAAAAATAATTACATTCATTTTGTCATCTCCGAAGAAAACTACAAAAAGCTCTTTGAAACAAAAGCCATCAACCAGTATTTGGAATTCTTCAAAGAAAATTATGTGAAAAGACGCGAGCAGGCCAATGAATAAACAATATTTCGTAGAAATTACGTTATCAAAAGAAAAACCATGCGCACAATTAAAATTCTTTGGGTCGATGATGAAATAGAATTGCTCAAACCACACATCCTTTTTCTTGAAAAGAAAGGCTATCACGTCACAACTGCCAATAATGGCGAAGATGGCATTAAAACATTACAAGAAAGCCCATTCGACATTGTATTTCTGGATGAAAACATGCCGGGGGTGTCTGGCTTAGAGGCCCTTCAGCGCATGAAAGAGTTACGAAACGAAGTGCCAATAGTTATGATCACCAAAAGCGAAGAAGAACAAATTATGGAGGAAGCTATTGGCAGCAAAATACAAGATTATCTCATAAAACCAGTTAATCCCAATCAAATATTACTATCGCTCAAAAAAAACATTGACCATACAAGACTGGTAAGCGAAAAAACCACTTCTTCATACCAAACGGCTTTTAGCCAAATCGGGATGCAAATAAATGACTGCAGAACCTTTCAGGATTGGGCCAAAGTGTATGAAAAAATTGTGTATTGGGAAACAGAACTCCAGCAAAACGGCGTAGAAGGCATGGAAGAAGTGGTGCAAATGCAAAAATCTTCGGCCAATACTGAGTTTTATAAATTCATCAAAAAAAACTATCAAAACTGGTTTCATGGCGACGAGGACAGACCGCTTATGGTGCACCAAATAATGAAACAGCGCGTGCTGCCTATGGCCGATAAAGAAAAAATACTACTCATTGTAATAGATAACCTACGATTAGATCAGTACCGCATGCTGAAGCCATTATTCTCGCAAATTTACGACATTGAGCACGAAGAAATAATTTCAAGTATACTGCCCACGGCAACGCAATACGCCAGAAATGCATTGTTTGCCGGCCTGATGCCCTCCGAAATTGAAAAAATCTATCCTGATATGTGGCTCAACGATGAAGAGGAAGGAGGGAAAAACCAACACGAAGAGGAGCTACTTGCAAACACCTTAAGGCGCTTCGGCAAGAATTATAAATGGTTTTACGAAAAAATAACTAATCAGTCGCATGGACGAAAGGTTCTTGAAAAAGCAAAACGCATAGAAGAGCATCAGCTCTCGGTATTGATATATAATTTTGTGGATATGCTTTCGCATGCCCGCACCGAAATGGATTTTATAAAAGAACTGGCTAACGACGAAGCTGCCTACAGGTCATTAACCATCTCCTGGTTTGAACACTCAAATCTCTACGAAGTACTTAAACACGCCAGTGAAAAAGGAATAAAGGTAGTAATTACCACGGACCATGGATCAGTACGTATCAACAACCCTGTAAAAGTTATAGGCGACCGGAAAACCACAACAAACTTGCGTTATAAGCATGGACGCAACCTAAATTACAATCATAAAGAAGTATTTGAAATTACTAAACCAAAAGATGTTTATTTACCCACACCGCATATAAGTTCAAGATATATTTTTGCCAAAGAACAGGACTTTTTTGCATATCCAAACAACTACAATCACTACGTGAAATATTATAAAGACACCTTTCAGCATGGAGGTGTATCTTTGGAAGAACTTTTGATACCATTTGCCGTATTAAAGCCAAAATCATGAATAAAGAATTTCGCATAAAAAATATTGGAGACCTAAAGGCAGTGGCCGATGAGTTGCTTCAGAACAATGAAACTCCGGATGTTTGGGCATTTTATGGCGAAATGGGTGCAGGCAAAACCACTTTTATTAAGCAAATATGCCAGGAGTTAAATGTGGTACAACAGGTCACCAGCCCAACCTTTAACCTAATAAACGAATACGAAACCACAAGTGGTAAGCGGGTTTATCATTTCGATTTTTACAGGCTAAATGAGTTCGAAGAAGCCATGAATATAGGCACTATGGAATATTTCGATTCAGGCGAACTTTGTCTGCTTGAATGGCCGGAAAAAGTGGAACCAATTTTGCCGGATAAAATTAGAAATATTTATATTCGAATAATTGATAAAGATCAAAGAATTATTAAAATAAGTGACAATGAGTGAATCGTCGCGCAGACCATTCAGCGAACTAATAACCGAATTAATCGCACTTTACCACGAACTTCGGAAGGAAGGTGAGTTTAACCACCCCGATATAGAAATTGACGGGAACGTGGATTTTCTGTTAAATCATTTTGATTCTATTCGGGACAACATGGACGAAAAAGCTTTCGAAAATATGGGAGAACCTGTAAGAGATTTGCTTGAAAACCTTTTGACAGAGCTACGCCGGGAAGTAAAAAACACACCAGCATCACCACAGGAAGAGCCACAACCGCAAAAAACATCAGAAAGCGAACTCAATTCAATTGACAAAAAACTTCAGCAAGAAGACCTTAGTGTAGAAGAAATAAATAAACTTTTGGACCAGCGCGCTAAGTTATCCTGAGCATCTTTTATCCCTCACTTGTAAAAAATTCCACCAACCACTCATAACATAACTTTTCAAGGCTTGGTGCAACTGATCTTGGTGGCCCGGCAATGTTAAGTACTTCCACATCGTGTTTCATCAACCATTCCTTTAGTTTGAGGTCTTTTTCAGGATCTTCTATAGCCAGCGGTAATAATGGTTTGTTATAGTGATTGGCCGCCTTAATGGTTAGCTGAGTCCCTACATCAGTAATGAGCTCTTTCGAACTAATGACAAGTGTGGCATCTGCATCGCGTACATTCCACGCCGTTCGCTGCGACCGGGCCACATCAGGTCCTAAAGAGCCGCATGATTCTGGGGTGGGTGCTAAATCAAAGTCCATAACAGCACCTGTTTCATCACGACCATCCGGCGGACACCATCCACCATAGGGCATTTGAGCATCTACAGCTGCACGCAATGCGCCCTGATCCACTCCGGTTTGTCCTCCTGAAACTATTTTTTGCAAATTCTTCATTTTCTACTCCTCCCGAATAAGTTCAAAATCAAGTTGTTTCTTTAACAAATTAGCTCCGGCAACTTGTATGCGTATTTCATCTCCCAATTGATATTTTCGTTTATGCTGATTACCAGTAATGGCCATCTCTTCTTCATCAAAAATATAATAATCATCGTCGAGCGACTGCAAAGAAACCAGTCCCTCACAACCATTCTCGCTTATCTCCACATACATACCCCAATGGGTAACACCCGAAATTACGCCGTCAAACTCCTCTCCCATATGATCGCGCATAAATTCTACCTGCTTGTATTTGATGGAAGCACGCTCAGCAGCCACAGCCTTTTGTTCCATATCTGAAGAATGGTCGCAGCGATCTTCCAACTTCTGAGCCGGGTATGATTTGGCACCATCCATATAATCGGCCAACAGGCGGTGCACCATCATGTCGGGATAGCGCCGAATGGGCGACGTAAAATGTGTATAATATTCGAATGCCAGTCCATAGTGTCCAATATTAAACGTAGAATAAACGGCTTTGGCCATAGAGCGCACAGACAACACCTCTATAAGATGCCTGTACGGTTTATCTTTGGCGTCCTCAATCATATTATTTAATGATTTGGCCATTTTGGTTTTGCCGTCGGTTTCTATATGATAGCCAAACCGTTTTACAAAACGCGATAAATGCTGAAGTTTTTCAGGGTTGGGTTTATCATGAATACGATATACAAATGCTTTTTTACGACCAGTTGATAAAACATTAATATGGTTGGCTACAGTGCGATTTGCCAGCAACATAAACTCCTCAATAAGTTGATTGGCTTCTTTGCTCGATTTGAAATATACACCCGTCGGGGTTCCATCTTCTTTAAGATGAAATTTAACCTCTTTTCGTTCAAAATTAATTGAACCTTCTTTATAGCGTCGTTTGCGGAGTATCTGTCCCAAATCATTTAGCTTCACCATTTCATTGGCCAATTTTCCTTCTCCGGTATCAATCATTTCCTGTGCATCTTCATATGCCAACCTGTGATCAGAATTGATGATAGTACGATCAATGTAATATTTCAGTACATTAGCATCATCATCCATTTCAAAAACCACAGCAAAGCATAATTTATCTTCATTTGGACGCAGGGAACATACTCCATTACTCAGCCGCTCTGGCAACATGGGTACTACCCGGTCTACCAAATAAACCGAAGTGGCACGATCATACGCCTCCTTGTCCAGCACACTGGCAGGGGTAATGTAGTGAGTAACATCGGCAATATGCACACCTATTTCCCAATTATTGTTCTTCAGCCGTTTTATGGAAATGGCATCATCAAAATCTTTGGCATCTGCCGGGTCAATTGTAAAGGTTAGTACATCCCGAAAATCGGTGCGTTTTTTTATTTCTGCAGCGTCAATGGTTTCAGAAATTTTTTCAGCATGTTCAAGTACCTTCTCAGGAAACCTTAAGGGCAAATCGAATTCGGCAAGAATAGCATGCATTTCTGCATTATTTTCACCTGCCTGCCCAAGCACTTCTACAATCTTACCTACCGGATTTTTTGCTTCAGCGGGCCATTCTCTAATTGTGGCCACCACCTTATCGTTATCACGTGCATCTCCAATGGATGATGGCGGGATAAAAATATCGTAGGGCATTTGGGGGCTGTCAGGAATCAAAAAAGCATAATGTTTAGACACTTTTAAAATGCCCACAAACTGCTCTTTGCCTCTTTCCACAATTTCTATCACTTCTCCTTCACTCATCTTCTGCTTTCGTGCGTAGATAAACACCTTTACAATATCGTTATGCAGGGCATGATTTAAATTGCCCTGCGATATCATAATTTCCTCTCCCACATCTTCGCTAATAAGCGTTGCCGGCCGCTTTCGATTTAGATGAATACGGCCTGTAATATAGGCTCCTGCTTTATTAAGTTTATAACTTCCCCTGCTCGACATTTTAACCATACCCTCATTGGTTAATTCCTCAAGGGCTTTATTAACCAGCATGCGTTTGTCCTGTCCGGAAATTCTAAGAGCTTTGCTCACCTGCTTGTAATTAAAACTTTTCCCAGGGTTATCCTCTAAGAACTGGACAATTTTATTTTTTAGCTGTCGCTTATTTAGCGATTTACCTTTTTTCTTTTTCTTACTTTTTGCCATGTATCAGCGTTTATTTGCCACAAATTACTAAAAAAATCAGTGAATTATACCCGTTCACCATATTAAATCGTGTTTCAGAAAAAAATTAGAATTAAAAAAACACACGATATCTGTTTATCATGTTCGGTTTTAATTCGCACTGAAAAGCGTTATATATGTTGTGAAGAACAATTAAATTGGATAAAGATAAATTGTAGAAAGCATCACTATAAAACCAAGCAAAAACCCTCCGGCGACCTGTTTAATGGTATGGGCTCCCAAATAAAGCCTGGCTGTACCAACAAGTCCCATTGCTACAACGGCCTGTATAAAAAACTGGGGATTATTGGCATGATATAAATCGGAAAGGGCCAATATCATACCAATCATTCCGCCTAAACCCGCTATATGAGCAGATATTTTCCATTTTACTGTAATGATGGATATTAAAAATACAATCAGGAAAGCTCCAAAAATATAGGATGCAATAAAGCCCGGTGCATTCAGCCGATGCAAAGTAAACCACGAAAAGAAATAAAAAATTGCTGTTACAAGAAATGGCACAAAACGCTCTTGTGTTTCCGTCATTTCAAGAGATTTAATCACTTTACGAAGTAAAAACAATGACAGCATAATTACAGGTAACAGGAATGTACTGACAAAAACTATCAGGTAGGTTACGTCCCGTCCTTGTTCGGGCATCATACTCATGTAATACGATGAGGTGAAAATAACGAATACACCCATTGTAGGCATCAGTACCGGATGAAATATGATAGATATGGCTTTGGCTAGTAACTTATACATTTATACTTCCTTTCTCAAACGAGCTACGGGAATATCGAGTTGTTCCCGGTATTTGGCCACTGTACGCCGTGCAATTCTATACCCTTTGTCTTTCAAAATATTTGTCAGTTTCTCGTCAGTCAGTGGCTTACTTTTACTCTCTTTGGTAATACAATCCTTCAAAATATTTTTTATTTCCCGGGTCGACACCTCTTCTCCATCCTCTGTTTGCATGCCTTCAGAGAAGAATGATTTAAGTGGAAATATACCAAAGTCGGTTTGGATATACTTACTGTTGGCCACGCGGGAAATGGTAGAGATATCGAGCCCGGTTTCTTCTGCTATATCTTTCAGAATCATTGGTTTGAGCTTGCGCTCATCTCCATCCTGGAAATATTCATACTGATATTCCAGAATTGCATTCATTGTGAGCAAAAGTGTAGCCTGCCTTTGCTGAATGGCGTCGATGAACCAACGGGCTGAATCCAGTTTTTGTTTCACAAAAGTTATAGCTTCTTTATCTTGCTTGGTGCGACTTTTTTTATCCTTGGCAAAGGCCTTGAGCATATCGGCATAAGTTTGGCTTACATGCAATTCAGGAACATTACGGGAGTTAAGAGTTAACTCAAGCTTTCCGTTATTATTATCAAGTAAAAAATCAGGGATAATAGCATGCACATTGGCTGAAGAAGGGTCGCTAAATGCTCCGCCGGGTTTGGGGTTCAAATGTAAAACTTCGTCCAAAGCCTCTTTGAGCTGGTCTCTGGTAATATTGAGCCGCTTAATTATTTTCTCGTAATGTTTTTTGGTAAACTCTATGAAGTGATGGCGCAAAATTTTCTCGGCATGTACTATCGACTCTTTATCAAAGTCTTTGCGCTCAATTTGCAGAAGCAGGCATTCCTGCAAATCTCTTGCCCCAACACCAGGTGGGTCGAGTTCCTGTATTCTTTTTAGTAGTTTATACAAATCGTCTTCCCTGGTGCGAATTCCCTGCGAGAACGCCAAATCATCAACTATGCTTTTCAGATTGCGTCTCAAGTATCCATCATCGTCTATATTGCCAATGATATATTCTGCCAGTAGGCGTTTATCTTCATCAAGGCTTACTTTCAAACTAAGCTGATTGCGCAAAAACTCATGAAACGATGCCCCTTCGGAATAGGGTATCTCTTTGTGCTCATCGTCTTTTGAATAATTGGAAGCCTGAAGCCTGTAATTTGGTATTTCATCGTCTTCTATGTAATCGTCCATAGAAAATTCATCCCCACTATCATCATCCTGGTAATCATCATCCTGCTGGTAGTCATCCTCATAATTTTCATCGCCTTCTTCGAGTGCAGGATTTTCTTCTATTTCTTTTTTAACCCGTTGCTCAAGCTGCAACGTAGGAACCTCCAACAGTTTAATAAGCTGAATCTGTTGCGGAGATAACTTTTGCAATAATTTTTGCTGTAGACTTTGCTTAAGCATGGGTTTTCTTTTATTCTATTTAACGCTTATCTTTTGATTTGGTTTGTAGCTAAAAATAATTAAAATTCTGCATTTTTCGGGAAACGGGGGAAAGGAATTACATCCCTGATATTGGTCATTCCGGTGACAAACAGCATAAGTCGCTCAAAACCAAGACCGAAGCCAGCATGTGGCACGGTACCATATTTTCGTGTATCGATAAACCACCACATGGTTTCTTCAGGAATATTCATTTCCTTGATCCGCTTCATTAATTTATCGTAGTTTTCTTCGCGCTGCGAACCGCCAATTATTTCACCAATTTGTGGGAAAAGCACATCCATGGCGGCAACCGTTTCGCCATCATCATTCTGCTTCATATAAAAAGCTTTAATACCCTTTGGATAATCGGTAATAATCACTGGTTTCTGAAAATGTTTTTCTACCAGATAGCGCTCATGTTCTGACTGAATGTCAGCGCCCCAATCTTCGATGACATAACTGAATTTTTTCTTTTTGTTGGGTTTGGAGTTTTTCAGAATATTAATGGCATCTGTATAAGTAATGCGTTCAAAATTATCCTCCAGCACAAACTTAAGTTTGTCAATAAGTGGCATTGACCGTTCATTTTGCGGCTTTTGCTTTTCTTCATTTGTCAAACGTTGCTGCAGAAACTCCAAATCTTCCTTACAATTATCCAGAGCATAACGTACAAGGTATTTCAGCATTTCCTCTGCCAAATCCATGTTGTCGTGTATATCTGCAAAGGCTACTTCAGGCTCAATCATCCAAAATTCAGCGAGGTGACGGCTGGTATTACTGTTTTCGGCTCTGAAAGTGGGTCCGAAAGTATAAACCTGCGAGAGGGCCAGGGCAGCCAGCTCTGCTTCAAGCTGACCAGAAACGGTTAAGTTTGTTGCCTTACCGAAAAAATCTTTGGAAAAATCAATCTCTCCCTTATCTGTTCTGGGTGGATTCTTCAAATCTAGTGTAGTAATTTGAAACATCTCTCCGGCACCTTCGGCGTCACTTCCGGTAACAATTGGTGAATGTATATTGTAGAATCCGCGATCGTTGAAAAATTTGTGTATGGCAAAAATCATATGGTGACGCACCCTCGTAATTGCGCCGAACAGGTTTGTACGAAAACGCAAATGTGCGTTTTCTCTTAAAAACTCCAGTGTATGCCGTTTGGCTTGAATAGGAAAATGGTCCGGATCGGCTTCTCCAAACACCTCAACGGCGTGGGCCTGTATCTCATTAATTTGCCCTTTACCCTGCGATTCCACAAGCTCTCCAGTTACTTTGAGTGATGCTCCACTATGAATTCTTTCAGTAGTTTCAGCCGGAATTTTTTCTGCATCGGCCACGATCTGCATATTTTTCAAACACGAACCATCGTTTAATGCAATAAAAGATACATTTTTACTTCCTCTGATGGTTTTTACCCATCCCATTACGGTTACTTCTTTCCCAAACTCATTTGACTCTATGAGTTCACTTATGCGGATTCGCTTCATATTCTATTATTTTTCGTTATTTCTTTTCTTTATTCTATTATTTCCCACTCAAAGCCGTCTTTTTTGTCTTTTACAACCACTCCAATTTCTTTAAGCTGATCGCGTATTTTATCGGCTGTAGCATAATCTTTATTGGCCTTGGCTTCGCTACGCAAATTAAGTAGTAAATTTAGAACTTCTTCAAACTTTTCATCAACAGTTCCCTGTGCATTATCTGTTTCATTGGTAAGGCCCAGTACATTAAACACAAATTCGTTGATAAATTTTTGCAATTTATCAAGATCGACTTTTGTGGCGGTTTGATGTCCATCGTGTATTGCATTAATCCATTTAACGCCTTCGAACAAATGAGCCAATGCAACCGGAGTATTCAAATCATCCTGCATGGCACCCCAGGTATCGTTTATAAGCTTACCTGCATCAATTGTGGATTCGTTGGCGGGTTTGAGTCTGGGCAATAAGTCTATTGCTTTCATCAAACGCTCAAAGCCTTTTTGAGCAGCCAGTAATGCTTCATTGCTAAAGTCAAGCGTGCTGCGATAATGAGCCTGAAGCATAAAAAACCGCACGGTCATAGGTGAATAGGCTTGGTACAGAAGTTCATGTTTTCCGGTAAAAAGCTCATTCAGGGTAATAAAATTACCAAGCGATTTGCCCATTTTTTGGCCATTAATGGTAATCAGGTTGTTGTGCATCCAGTAATTCACTGATTCTTTTCCGTACGCTCCCACACTTTGGGCTATCTCGGCTTCGTGATGGGGAAATTTCAAATCGGACCCGCCGCCGTGTATGTCAAACCTTTCACCGAGGTACTTGGTGCTCATCGCTGTACATTCCATGTGCCAGCCGGGAACACCATCGCTCCAGGGTGCTGCCCATTGCATCAAATGCGTCTGGTCTGCTTTCTTCCACAAGGCAAAATCGGCACTGCTTCGTTTCTCTGACTGGCCTTCAAGCTCCCGGGTATTTTCAAGCATATCTTCAAGTTTGCGCCCTGAGAGTTTACCATAATCATGGTCTTTTGCATATTTCTCTACATCGAAATAAACCGAGCCTTCTGCCTCATAACCATATCCTTGTTCAACAATTTTTTTTACAGCATCTATTTGTTCCATAATATGACCAGTGGCACGGGGCTCTATGCTTGGTGGTAGTGTATTGAGTTGTTCCATATTTTTATGGTAACCCACAGTATACTGTTGCACAATTTCCATGGGTTCTAACTTTTCAAGACGTGCCTTTTTCTCAATCTTATCTTCACCCTCATCAGCGTCATCTACAAGGTGTCCAACATCTGTAATATTACGCACATAACGAACTTTATAACCTAAATACCGGAGATAACGAAACAGTAAATCGAAAGTAATGGCCGGACGGGCATGTCCCAGGTGAGCCTCTCCATAAACTGTGGGGCCACAAACATACATACCCACATAACCGGGAATTACGGGTTTAAAAACTTCTTTTTTTCTGCTCAGTGTATTGTAAATTGTAAAATCCTGCGACATAGTTGCCTATTTGATTATTTTGGATTAAACCACAAAATTATAAAGCTTCCGCAATATTTGCATGAATATTACGGGATAATTTCAATTAGGTTGAATTAGAATGGGTTTGTGGATTAATATTTTGCCAATTTATTCGTTTTAATTGGCAGATGAATTTTCAGTTGAAGTTGTATCTTGCTTTGTGTAATCAATAATCCTCACCACTTTTTTATCTTCAAGTATTTTGGTCATATACCTTTGACCATTGACATCGTAAAAATGCCATTTGCCGTTATACAATTCACCATCTTTAAAATATCCGCGCTGCAGAAGCAACCCTGTAGGACCAATTTTTCGATATTGTCCGGTAAAAAGTAATTTTTTCGATTTTTTCTTCACAATTTCACCACCCGGTTTCTCACCTTTCTCAAAACTTTTGCTTTCTGTTTTTTGGTAATTTCCCTCTACAAAAATTTTCTCCGACTTTACAGTGCCATCTTTAAAATATTCACGAAGTGTTCCAGTTTTCTTGCCATCTTTCCAGGTTCCATTAATCATCAGATCACCTGTTTCGTAATAATAATTTTGCTCACCAATGCGCTCTCCTTCATTGTTATAGGTAAACTCATAAGAAAGATTCCCATTTTCATGATAATACCGATATGCTCCAACCCAGTGTTTTAGCACCCAATTTCCGTCTTCCCGGATATTACCACTCTCATAATAAAAACGAGCCGGGCCAATAGTTTTCCCGTGTTGATAGGTAACTTCATGTTTACGAGTTCCGCTTTCGTAATATTTAATCCACAATCCTTCACGTTTGTTATTCACAAATTCACCCTTCATTTTTATTTTTGTGCGGGCATCATCGTAAAAGTAAATCCACTTACCTTGCTTACGCATTTGCGGATCAACACGGTTTACGGTATCTTCATTATACAACTCATATACCTGTGCATTGCTTTGGAAACAAGCTACAATAAAAAGTAGCAGAAAAGAGATATGAATAAACCTGTACATAGGCGGTTGGTTGTTCAATTATTTAGTCTTTGCAAGAAAACAACAAATACTGCATCGGTCTGGTTTTTGAAACAATATTCCCGGGAATTGAGACTTATTGGTTTCAATAACCTGCACCACCCTTCGGTCGCCGGAGGCTTGCCGCAGATGTTACGCTAAAGGATCAGGCGGCACGCGGTCAAAGGCTTCCGATTTCATCGGAACAGGCCTTGCTCCGCTGTCCGCGTTCGCTGAAGCTATAGCGGAAGCGAAAGCGATGCGAAGGCGATGCTTTGTATTTATCCTTTTTTTATCAAAAACTGAAAATTCCATAGTTTTCTTGCTGGCACTATTTAGTATCGAGTTTTTTCTCTATGTCGTTCAATCTACGCCAAAGATCTGGCAAATTTTTATATACAGCCATTGACTTCCTTTCGCGCAAATAACTTATTGCAGGGGAGCCAAGTACTGTTTCATTTTCTTTAATATTGCCACTAATACCGGCCTGTGCGCCTGCTTTTACGTTATCGCCAATAGTAATATGTCCGGCTAATCCGACCTGGCCGCCAAACATACAATCCTTACCTATTTTCGTAGAACCGCTAATACCCACCTGCGAAGCCATAACAGTGTGGTGACCTATTTCCACATTATGAGCAACCTGAATGAGGTTGTCGAGCTTCACGCCCTCCCGGATAATGGTTGAACCCATTGTAGCTCTATCAATACAGGTATTTGCGCCAATTTCCACATGATCTTCAAGAATTACGTTTCCAATTTGTGGTACCTTTTGGTAGTTTTCGCCTTTTTTGGGGGCAAACCCAAAGCCATCAGCTCCTATAACAGCACCAGCATGAATTGTAACCTGCTTACCAATAACACAATCGTGGTATATTTTAACTCCAGGATAAATTATTGTGCCCTCGCCAATGGTTACATTATCTCCGATATATGCTTGTGCATGGATTTGCACGCGATCTCCAACCTTTGAGTTTTTTCCAATTACGGCAAAAGCATCAATAAAAACCTTGTCGCCTACCTTTGCAGTATCATCAATTTTACTCATTGAATCAACACCCTCCGGCACGGGCTTAGCCTGTTCATACATACTCAGCAATGTCGCAAATGCATGATAAGCATCCGGTACTTTTATGAGTGTGGCTTTGATGGGCTTTTCCGGCTTAAAATTCTCATTAACAATTACTATACTGGCATCAGTATCATAAATATGAGTTGTATATTTAGGGTTAGATAAAAAACTTAACGTGCCGGGTTTGCCCTGTTCAATTGGTGCTACATTGCTGACTTTCACATTGCTGTCTCCTTCAACGTTACCCTGAAGCGCTTCTGCAATTTGAGCTGCTGTAAATTCCATCATTGGATTAATCTTTTATTTAGCTATGGTTTCAATTACCTCTCTCTGTTGTCTTCACAACAAAAGTAATAAAATTAGGCCAATTCCCGCGGGAAGCACAGGAAGTATTTTTTCACGGTTTGAGACAAAATTTCATGGTCGAACATGTCTGACACATCAGCCAAATCTGACGTTGAGCCATCTTTGTTTAAAACTTTAATTATTCCACTATCGGGTTTATATGCATTGTTGGTTAATATGTCAGAAACCACAAAATACGAGGCTTCTTCGGGTGCAAGTTGAAATATTTTTGAAACCTGTTCTTTTAACATATCAACTTCCGCATCACTAAAAGGTTTGCTTTGAAGTCTGATTTTAAACAAATTGCGCTGCATATACATCGAACACAAACGACTGAGCACCGGATCATCGTCATGCTGCCATATTTTTAATGATACCGTCATATCATCGTCATCGAGCATGGCAAAATTTTCAAGCATTTCTTCACTTAGGTCAAAGTGTTGCTTTGCCAAAAAATAACTAAAAGCCGGCGGGCCCCACAATTTTTTACCTTTCATGGTAAGTTCACGGGCCCGTTTAATAATATTACGAAGCAACATTTCAGACGAAACCACTGTTTTATGCAAATAAACCTGCCAGTACATCAACCGGCGGGCTACCAAAAATTTCTCCACCGAATAAATACCCTTTATATCAACTACTAACTCATCATCAATTACATTGAGCATTTTTATAATACGATCGGTACTGATGACTCCCTCAGAAACTCCGGTAAAAAAACTATCACGCTTCAAATAATCGAGCCGGTCAGCATCGAGTTGTGAACTCACCAACGCATGTAAAAATTTATGTTTATAGGAACCGGTAAATATTTCTATAGCTTTATCCAGGCCGCCATTATATTTACGATTAAAAAAACGCATATATGCCAAAGAAAGCTCTTCGTGCCGTAAATTGGGCACAATGAGGTCCTCCAGTGCATGTGAAAAAGGGCCATGGCCGATGTCGTGCAACAATATAGCAGTTAAAACAGCTTCTGACTCCTCGTCAGTAATATTCACGCCTTTATCTCTGAGCACAGACAAAGCGGTATTGGTAAGATGAAAACTTCCCAGTGTATGCAAAAATCGTGTATGTGTAGCACCCGGATAAACAAGGTAACTCATTCCAAGCTGCCTGATACGCCTGAGTCTCTGGAAATAAGAATGGTGTATTATTTCGTAGAGTCGGCCGTCTGGTATATTAATAAAACCATATACAGGGTCATTTAATATTTTTCGGTTTCGAATAATTCCCATAAGATTGGACTTTTAAAATTGAAGATATAAAGTTAAAATCATTAATTTTCAGACAAATATTTTTTTTGTTTTTATTTATTTGTATTTTTGCATCGTAAAAACGGAAGAAAAAAGTTTTGGGGGGCAATTGTCCCCTAATTTTTTACCATTATGTTAGACAAGAACAACATCACGAAGATTGTAAATGAAGCCATTGAGGGCAGCGATAGTTTTTTGGTGGATATAAAAGCAACCAATGACAACAAAATCTTCGTATACATAGACAGGTTCGACGGAATGCCTGTTGATGAATGCGCCAGGGTCTCAAGGTTTATAGAATCTAAACTCGACCGCGACGTAGAGGATTTCGAATTACAGGTATCTTCACCCGGGCTCGACCAGCCGTTTAAGGTTATTGAGCAATATGAAAAATATAAGGGGCAGGAAGTCAGGGTAATTTTAAAAGACGGTACCACATTTGAGGGTAAAACTACTCAGGTTCAAGAAAATGAAATTACCATAGAGCATGAAGAGACCTATAAAGAACCCGGCAAAAAGAAAAAAACAAAAAAAATAAATAAAGAGGTTTTATCATTGGATAATATAGCCTCAGCGAAAACAATCATTCGTTTTTAAAATATTAAAATCATGCAAAACGTAAATTTGATTGATACTTTTCTGGAATTTAAAGAGCTCAAGAATATTGACAGGGCTACCATGATGCGTGTTTTGGAGGATGTTTTTCGTAATGTTTTACGTAAACATTATGGTGGCGATGAACACTTCGACATCATTATCAACATTGATAAAGGTGACTTCGAAATCTGGCGCAACCGCGACGTTGTTGCAGACGATGAATTCGAAGATGAATACACCCAAATTAAACTATCTGATGCCAAAACAATTGATGAAGATTACGAAATAGGAGAAGAAGTGACCGACGAGGTTACTATAGAAGATTTTGGACGCAGAGCTATACTTTCTATACGCCAAAATTTAACCTCCCGTATTCTGGAACTGGAAAAAGAACATATTTTTGGAAAGTACAAAGACCGCATAGGAGAAATCATTACCGGAGAAGTTTATCAGGTTTGGAAACGCGAAATCCTTATTATAGATGATGAGGGCAATGAGCTTATTCTACCAAAAGAAGAGCAAATCCCATCAGATTACTTCCGCAAAGGCGATAGTGTGCGTGCTGTTGTAATTAAGGTGGAATTTAAAAACAACAACCCATTCATTATTCTTTCGCGCACAGCTCCCGAGTTTCTGGAACGACTATTTGAACTGGAGGTACCCGAAATTTTTGATGGACTCATCACTATTAAGAAAATTGTGCGTATGCCCGGCGAACGAGCCAAAGTTGCCGTCGAATCATACGACGATCGCATCGATCCGGTAGGAGCCTGTGTGGGGATGAAAGGTGCCAGAATACACGGTATTGTGCGCGAGCTGAGAAACGAAAATATCGATGTAATTAATTATACCAATAATTTGCAACTATATATCTCCAGATCACTGAGTCCGGCAAAGATATCGAGCATTAAGATTGATGAAGACAATAAAAAAGCTGATGTTTACCTGATGCCAGACCAGGTTTCATTAGCCATAGGTAAAAGCGGTAGCAATATCAAGTTGGCAAGCCTGCTTACAGGTTATGAAATTGATGTTTACCGTGAATTGGCAGAGGACGACGAAGATGTGGATCTGGAAGAATTCTCAGATGAAATTGATGGTTGGGTCATTGACACACTGAAAGGTATAGGTTGCGACACAGCCAAATCGGTACTCGAAATACCAAAAGAAGAACTCTTGTCAAGAACCGACCTCGAAGAGGAATCGGTTGATGATGTTCTCAAGATATTAAAGTCTGAATTCGAATAATTTTGGAGAATTATTAATAATTCCTATTATATTCGCAAAATAAAGTTAAGGACAATATATGACACAAGGCAAAAAGTCGATACGTTTAAGTAAAGTTGCCAAGGAATTAAATGTGGGGATTTCGACCATTATCGATTTCTTTAAAAAGAGAGATCTTGATATTCAGGCCAATCCTAACACAAAAATAAGTCCGGAGGTATATGATATGCTGGTGGCTGAATACAGCCAGGACGGAAAGATGAAAAAAGAATCAGAGAAACTGAGTCTTGGAACACATCGGTCCAACCCGGAAGTGGTGACTATCGACAAAAAAGACGAAGATGCAGATGACGATGAAGAAGATGGTGATGAGGTTATGATTAAAGACCTAAGCTCAGGTAAAACCGCATCGGCCGAGAAAACCGAAGAAGAGAAAGAAAAAGAAAAACCAGAGGCAAAACCCAGTCCTGAAAAGCAGGAAAAGCCAACAAAAGAAGAGCCTGAGAGTAAGGAAGAAGAAAAACAAGGTACGCAACCTAAAGTTGTTGGGAAAATTGACCTCGGGAACGTAAAAAAGACACGTCCACAGAAAAAGGCAGAAGAAAAACCTGCTGCCAAAAAGGAACAAGGCAAAGCCAAATCTGACAAAGCAAAACCGGCCCAGCCCAAACCCAAAGAAACGCCTAAGGCTGAAACAAAAAAGCAAAAAGAAACGCCTCAGCCAAAAAAAGCCAAACCAACACCCAAGTCTGCCGCACAGGAAAAACCGCAAAAGGAGCCTGAGAAAAAAGCAACTCCCAAAAAGCAAGAAAAAGATAGCGACTTTATAGCCTCCAAAGTTGAAAAGCTTTCCGGGCCCACGGTAGTTGGCAAAATCGACTTGCCTAAAGAACAGCCTAAAACCCATGATGACCCACGCAAAAAGAAAAAGCGCAGGAAACGCATCCGTAAAGATAAAGTTGATGTAAATAAAGAGCGCAACGATAATAAACAGCGTCAAAAGCAACATACTGAGAAAAAAGATTTTCCAAAGAAAAAAAGGAAGAAAAAACCCAGCAGACCGGAGGTTAATGACGAGGATGTACAAAAACAAATTAAAGAAACCCTCTCACGCTTAACCTCAAAAAGTAAAAGCAAAGGGGCAAAATACCGTCGCGATAAGCGTGACGCCGTTCAACGTAAGCAAGAAGAAGAGACACATCAACAAGAGCAGGATAAGAATATCCTTAAGGTTACTGAATTTGTTTCGGTAAATGAGCTTGCCAACATGATGGATGTACCAGCCACGAATGTTATTTCAACCTGTATGAATCTAGGGCTGTTTGTTTCCATTAACCAGCGCCTCGATGCTGAAACCATGTCGCTTGTTGCAGATGAATTTAACTACAAAGTAGAATTCGTTAGCGCCGAAGTCCTTGACGCTATTGAAACAGAGGAAGAGGACGCCCCGGAAGAACTGGTGCCACATCCGCCAATTGTCACAGTAATGGGTCACGTAGACCATGGAAAAACATCATTACTGGACCACATACGTAAAGAAAATGTAATTGCCGGTGAAGCCGGAGGAATTACACAGCATATTGGTGCCTACAATGTAAAACTGGACGATGGCAAACGAATTACATTCCTTGACACGCCGGGTCACGAAGCATTTACAGCAATGCGTGCCCGCGGAGCCCAAATTACAGATGTAGCCATTATCATTATTGCTGCTGACGACAGCATTATGCCCCAAACAAAAGAGGCCATAAACCATGCTCAGGCTGCAGGAGTACCGATTGTATTTGCAATTAATAAAATTGATAAACCGGGTGCAAGCGCCGAAAAAATTAAAGAAGAACTCTCCCGAATGAATCTTTTGGTTGAAGAGTGGGGTGGAAAATACCAATCGCAAGATATTTCAGCCAAAAACGGAGTTAATATCGAGGAACTATTAGAAAAAGTTCTACTCGAAGCCGAATTACTCGACCTTAAAGCCAACCCGGACAAAAAAGCAACCGGAACCGTTATAGAAAGCTCACTCGACAGAGGTCGTGGATATGTAGCAACTGTGCTTGTACAAGCTGGAACCCTCAAAATCGGGGACATTATTTTGGCAGGATCCTACTATGGCCACATAAAAGCCATGTACAACGAACGTGGTTCACGAATAGAAGAAGCAGGGCCGGCCGTTCCGGTCCAAATCCTTGGTTTGAACGGAGCCCCGCAGGCAGGAGATAAGTTCAACATCATGGAAAGTGATGCTGATGCCAAAGACATTGCCAATAAACGTGAGCAATTACAACGCGAACAAGGACTACGCGCACAAAAACACATTACCCTTGATGAAATTGGCCGACGTATTGCTATAGGAAACTTCCAGGAACTCAATATCATTGTAAAAGGTGACGTGGATGGTTCTATTGAAGCGCTTGCCGACTCAATGATTAAACTTTCTACCGAAGAAATTCAGGTAAATGTAATTCACAAAGGTGTTGGACAGATTTCAGAATCAGATATTCTGCTTGCTGCAGCATCAAACGCCATAATCGTAGGATTCCAGGTACGTCCGTCATTGGCTGCTCGTAAACTGGCTGAAAAAGAGGAAATCGACATTCGTCTGTACTCAGTAATTTACGATGCCATAAACGAGATTAGAGCCGCCATGGAAGGTATGCTTTCGCCAGACATTAAAGAGGAAATAACTGGTACAGCAGAAATCCTTAACGTATTTAAAATAACCAAAGTAGGAAAAGTAGCCGGTTGTATAGTGCGAGAAGGCAAAATACGCCGCAATTCCAGAATGCGACTGATTCGCGAAGGCATTGTGGTTTACACCGGAGAACTTGGTTCACTGAAACGTTTCAAAGACGACGTTAAAGAGGTAGCATCCGGATACGAATGCGGCCTGAATATCGAGAATTTTAACGATATTAAAGTGGGCGACATGGTTGAGTCGTTTATCGAAGTTGAAGTGAAGAAAAAGCTATAAAATAAGCTCATATAAAAAAAAACCTGGCGCATTAGCGTCAGGTTTTTTTAGCTTATAAAGCTAAATAGGCTTTGCTGTAAAGCATAAATATTTTACAAAATCAGCATAGCATCACCATAAGTACCGAACCGGTATTTCTCCTTAATGGCCGTCTGATATGCATCTTTAATCAGGTCATATCCTCCAAAGGCACTTACCATCATTAGTAATGTTGATAATGGTAAATGAAAATTGGAAATCATACTGTCGGCCACACTAAATTCATAGGGCGGAAAAATAAATTTATTGGTCCAGCCGTCGAATGGTTTTACCATACCATTTGTAGAAACAGAACTTTCGAGTGTTCGCATCACCGTGGTTCCAACTGCACAAATCTTACTCTTACGCTCACGCGCACTATTAACGATATTAGCTGCATCTTCTGTGATTAGAATCTGTTCCGAATCCATTTTATGTTTTGTCAGGTCTTCGACCTCAACGGTTCTGAAATTACCTAAACCCACATGGAGGGTTATAAAACCAAAATTAACGCCCAATATCTCCAGGCGCTTCATCAACTCGCGGCTAAAATGCATACCCGCAGTAGGAGCAGCAACAGCGCCTTCGTGTTTTGCATAAATAGTTTGATACCGTTCCCGGTCTTCTTCTTTTACATCACGTTTAATAAACTTTGGAAGTGGTGTTTCACCATGAGCGTAAAGGGTTTTCTTAAATTCCTCGTAAGGCCCGTCGAACAAAAAACGCAAGGTTCGTCCACGGCTGGTGGTATTATCAATAACCTCTGCTACCAGGGAATTATTCTCACCAAAATATAGTTTATTTCCAATACGAATTTTACGAGCTGGATCTACTAACACGTCCCATAACCGCTGTTCGCGATTTAACTCACGCAGCAAAAAGACCTCGATTTTTGCACCTGTTTTTTCCTTATTGCCATACAAGCGGGCAGGAAAAACCTTGGTATTATTAAAAATCATGGCATCATCCTCTTTGAAATAAGTGAGCAAATCTTTAAAAACTTTATGCTCAATTTTACCTGTATCGCGGTGAATAACCATCAAACGGGATTCATCACGATTATAGGCAGGATGCAGAGCTATTAGCTCTTCTGGTAGTTTGTAATTAAACTGCGACAACTTCATAACTCACCAACTTTATATTTGTTTAATCTATTAATTTTATCAATATATTGATCCAGCGTCCAGGCGTCTTTCAATGTGAATTGCCCTATGGCTGTTCTGGTTAATCCTTGTAAATAAGCACCACTATTGAGTTTTTGGCCAAGGTCGTGGGCAAATGACCTAATGTAAGTACCTTTGCTGCAATTAATACGTACTTTAAGGTGTTTTGGTTCAAAATACTGCAAATCAATTTCGTGAAAAAACACTTTTTTTGATTTCAATGTCACATCAATATTCTTTCTTGCATATTCATAAGCCGGCTTTCCATTGACTTTTTTGGCTGAAAAAGCCGGCGGCATTTGCATTTGTTCTCCTTTAAACCCCTTGAGGGTTTCAATGACCAAATCCTCTGTAATATGTTCCACCGGATACTCCTGCTCGATTTCTGTTTCCAGATCATAAGAAGGAGTGGTTGCACCGAGATCAATTGCGGCCAGGTATTCTTTGGGTGCATCTTGTATGGCTTCAATCATTTTTGTGGCTCTGCCAATACAAACTATGAGCAAACCATCTGCCAAAGGATCGAGCGTACCCGCATGCCCTACTTTTATTTTTTTTATTTGCAGGGCACGTGTCAGGTGCCACCTGATTTTGTTTACCACATCAAAAGAGGTCCATTGAAGCGGCTTATTAATTAAAACCACCCGCCCTGATTGGTATGTTTCACGAATTGTTTCCAGTTCCATATTTACCCCACAATAATTGCTATACTTCCAACAAACACACAATACACTGCAAACCAAATAATTTGGCCTTGTCTCACAATATTAATCATCCAACGACACGCCAGCCAACCGGATAAAAATGCAGCTATAAATCCAACCAGCAAAGGCAATGTATCTATTTCATTATTCGCGGTCATTTCTCCACTTACCAAATCGAGCAAATTTTCACCAAGTATGGGTATCAATACCATAAGAAAAGAAAACCGGGCAATACGTTTTTTATCTACGCCCAACAACAATCCGGTGGAGATAGTAGCACCCGAACGGCTTATACCTGGCAAAACGGCCATTGCCTGGGCCAAACCAATTATAAAGGCGTTTCCGGCTTTTATTTCCCGTTTTCCAGTTCGCCAAAAATGGGCAAAGGTAAGCAGTGCGGCTGTTACAAATAGCATTGATCCTACAAAAACCAAATTTTCTCCACCAAAAAACTGCTCTACATAATCTTTAAAAAACAATCCGATAATGGCGACAGGAATCATTGAGACGACAATGTAAAACACATATTGCGTCTCTTTATTCCACTGAAATTTAAAGGTTCCGGTAATTATTTCCACCAGGTCACGCCTGAAAACCACAATGGTGCTCAAAACTGTAGCTCCGTGTACAGCCACGGTAAACATTAAGCTCTCGTTGGCCTGTACGCCTAATACATGTTTTCCGATTTCGAGATGCCCACTGCTTGAGACAGGCAAAAACTCAGTAAGACCCTGGATCAACCCCAGAATCAACGCTTCAATCCACTCCATTTTTTCTACCTCTATTGATCCGCTGTCTTTTTGGGTTTACGCATTATGGCCCACATAATATAGATAAATCCGGCCAGCACAACTATTGGTGCAAGGGTAATGCGGCGAAAAGAAAAGATTTCGCGACTAAATTCGGCTGGATTGTCAGATCCACCACCCATCATTAGTAAAAAACCAATAATGACAACTCCAAACCCGATAAGCAAATGTTTGTAGCTCTCTTTTGGGATGGCAAATGTAAGTTTGTTTGATTTTTTTTCGGCCATTGTATATGGATTTAAAAATATAGTTTATCGGTACTGATTCGTAAATACTTATTCACTGCAAATAAGGTTGAAAAGAATGAGATAATAATCCCTACAACAATAATTCCACTTGTTAAAATTCCCATCACAAATGGGTCTGTAAAAACGCTTATTTCAGGGAATTCATTCCCTACAAGGTATATTACCGCAAACAACATTGCATTGGCAAACAGCCCACTATAAACACCGTGCAAGGCACTGGTGCGGAGAAAAGGCCCTCGTATAAAGTAGCTCGTAGCACCCACCAACCGCATAGTATTGATAATAAAACGTTTTGAATACACAGATAATCGTATAGTGTTGTTGATTAAAACAATGGAAATAAACAGCAACAATGCCGCAAATCCGAGGAGTATGAAACTAATTTTGCGAATATTCTCGTTCATAAGATGCACCAGCGACTTCTGATACCAAACCTCCTTAATTTGTGGAAACTTCAGCAATTGACGCTCTATCTTACGTATGCTGTCGTTATTGGCATACCTGGCAATTAAATTCACATCTATAGAAACGGGTAAAGGGTTGTATCCAATAAAATCGATAAAATCTTCACCCAAATCTTCCTGCAACTCTTGTGCAGCCTCGGCTTTACTAATGTGTGTGGTAGATTTTACAAAATCACGTGATTCAATAACTTTTTGCAACCGAAGCACATCGGGCTCTTTTACTTCATCTTTTAAAATAATGCTAAACCCAATATTCTCACGCACATAGTCTGACAATTTTTGAGCATTAAGCAATAAAAGCCCCATTATACCCAACATGAAAAGCACGAGGGTAATGGAAACTACCGTGGTGATATATGAAGTTCTTAACCGTCTTTTAGATGATCTTTCCTCTCTGGGCTTCATGGTTTTGGTTTACCTATTAATTTTAAACATGCCAATGGGCATGATAAGCTAAAGTTTACAAAAATACACGTAAAGTCCAAAAATACCAACCAAATAGCATGTATTTTCAATGAACTAATTATTTAACACTTACATGATAATTGACTGACCATATTTGCTCAATTACAGTATTTTTGCCTACAATAACTGCCTCATTTTTAACTTAAACCTTAAAAACCCCTTAATAATACGTGGACATTTACTCATCGCAATGCATATATTGTAGGCGGCTAGCAGTTATGAACCTTGCTGTTTTCCACGAAACCAAATGTGAACCTATGGCACAAAATGAAAATTTAGATTCTCTGTTTGCCAGGCTCTCTTTTGAGGCTCTGTTCCTTTCCAAAAAAGGAATTTGTATTGCCCAAAATCAGGCTGCCAGGGATCTTTTTGGGTATACGGATGATGAAGCCATTGGGCGGCCGGGAACAGATTGGATACATCCGGACGACAGGAAGCTTGTGGCCAAAAAAATGCAGGAAGATTTTGCACAACCATACAAAGTACTGGCCATGCGAAAAGATGGAAGTACATTGCCTTGCGAAATTCAGGCAAAAAACATTGAGCATAATGGTCAAAAAATAAGGGTAACAGCGTTAAGGGATATTACAAAACAACAAATTATAGAAGATAAACTCAATGAAAAAATCAGGGAATTGGATGTAATTACACACTCGATACCCAACTCAATATGGAAGGCTAAAATTACAAACGATGGCGAAATAACGGAAACCTATATTTCAGGTTCGGCCGATCAGTTACTAAATTTGCCGTCGGGCACCATAAACAATGACTGGAAAAAATATTTAAGCTATTTATTACCTGAATATAATGCATTGATAAAGGAGACCATACAAGCCGGCGTAGAAAACCCCGGTAAAACACTCACCGTGCGCTATAAAGTAAAAAAAGGTGATGGCACAATTGCCTGGTTTTCTTCCAGTGGCAAAGCAGAACAACGGGATAATGATATGTTTGCCTACGGTTTCACCTATGACATTACTTCTGAAAAAGAAAAAGAAGATAAGTTACAGGATCTCATGGCCACAAAAGACAAGTTTTTCAGTATTATATCGCACGATTTACGTAATCCATTTACAGCCTTTATGGGCTTTAGCGAATTAATGCTCCGCCAGGTCGAAAAAGGTCAATACAACAACATTGAAAAGTATGCCCGCGCCATTTATTCCACTGCTCGTAGTGGAGGTGAACTGCTTTCGAACTTACTGGATTGGTCGCGCTCACAAAGAGGCAAAATTAGCTTCAAACCTGAAAAAATTAATATACATGATTTGTTCCACGCTGTATTGATGTTTTTCGAAGAACCAGTAAAAAGTAAAGAAATAAAAATTGAATCTACCATTGCATCGGATATATCACTTGTAGCCGACTACAACATGCTTAACACAATTCTACGAAACCTGGTCAGCAATGCCATTAAGTTCAGCTATCGCCAAAGCTCTATTACAATCTCTATTACGCAAAACATCGACATGGTTATTCTAAAAGTACAAGATCAGGGAACAGGCATTGAGCCCGAAGCTCAGGCGAAACTTTTCCAAATAGACACCAATCAGTCCAACCCAGGTACCGAAGAAGAAAAAGGCACCGGCCTTGGGCTAATTCTGTGCAAAGAATTTGTTGACCGCCATAATGGAGAAATCGAGGTTGAAAGCGAGCCCGGAAAAGGCAGCATCTTTGTAGTTAAACTCCCTGCCGAGCAGCCAAAATCATAGAAAATTGCCCAACCGAAGCGACCTTAACTATCGGTTTCGGAAAATCAGCGACGCATTGTGCTGAGCTTGTCGAAGTTGTTGCTGAGCTTGTCGAAGTATCGCGTGGAACGTCTCTCAGGCCAGCATTGGCCACAACAATTGCAGCAGTGAAATTTTCAACGCAGGTAAGGACAACTTATGCCAAACGCCCGTCCAGCTCCAACTGATCAGCAATTTTGGCCATACCTTCGATGGTGAGGGTAATAATCTGGCTCAACTCCATGTCCAACATTTCGGAACCACGTTCGATGATGGAACGGTCTATTTTGGCGGCAAAACGTTTATCTTTCCACTTTTTCTTTACGGATTTGGCCTTCATGTCCAAAATACTTTTCGAGGGTCGCACCAATGCCGAAGTTGTAACCAATCCGGTAAGTTCATCAATGGCGTAAAGCGTCTTTTCCAGCAGAGTTTCCGGTTTCACATCGGTGCAGATTTGCCAGCCGTGACTCATTACAGCACGAATGTAGTCTTCGGGCCAGCTGTTTTCTTCCAGGATTTTTTTGGTCATGGTACAATGCTGCTCCGGGTATTGCTCATAATCCAGGTCGTGAATAAGACCAATGACGCCCCATTTTTCTTCATCTTCGTTAAAATGCCGGGCAAAATGCCGCATGGTGGCTTCCACAGCCAGCGCATGTTTAATAAGGCCGGGATTCTGGTTATACTTCTGTAAAAGTTCAAATGCTTGTTGACGGGTGGGTTGCATGTTGCTCTTTTAATTTTTGGTTAGAAAACAAAGTTAACGTTTTCCGGGCTATTCTTCAATCCTTAATGATTCTAAAAATTTAAGGCCTTTGAGTGGCAAGTGGGATCAATTGCGGACATTAAAGCAACCGTTCTCTTCGATTCGCGCTCCCCCAAAGAGCTACTCAGTGAACTACTGTAATATTATAAATTTAGAATTATGTCACTCCAATGGTCATTGAGGTTGAGCGAATCGAATGGCCAATGAGTAGCAAGTGGGATAGATTGAGCGTATCGAAATGGCCGTTTTTTCTCGCAACGAACGCAACGATTCCCTTTCAAACGCGATGTACTAACTTCCCAACCAATTAACCAATTAACCAATCCACCCAATCAACTACACACACCCGCCAACTTTATAAACAACTAAATCCACGAAAAGCACGAAAAAAACCTAACCAGTAAGAAGTATGAAGCAGGAATTCAAAACAATATAGCTAAATGCATGTAGCGATTCTTTTTCGAACGCAACGCACAAATTTCCCAACCAATTAACTAATTCCTCCAATCAACTACACACTCCCACAAACCTTAGAAACAACGAAATACTCGAAAAGCACGAAAAAAATACCTAACCAGTAAGAAATTAAGAACCATGAAGAGGGCATTAAAAACCATACAGCAATATAACAATATAGCAAAACACTCGCAGCGATTCTCTTTCGAACGCAACGTACAAAACTCCCAACCAATTAACTAATTAACCAATCAACTCAAATACCTGCTACCCGCCAAAACTCTCGCCAACTTTTTATCGAAGTAACCTGAAACTTGAAACATGAAACATTGAACCTGAAACATGAAAAAGACCTCTCGCAGAGTCCCGCAGAGTACACCGCAGACCTGTCTGCCGAAGCATCGCCGAAGGCAGAGCCTCGCTAAGAACCTCCGCGAAACTCAGCGCAAAACTTCGCGAAACTCAGCGAAAAATAAATCCAAGAATTCCACGAATGGACACGAAGAAATATAGCCATTAAACAATTAAGAAAAATTAAGCAGCGTATCTGTTACCTACGCCAAACAATATAACCATATAGCAATATGACAATAACATACCCATCAACCCAATTACTCAATCTACTCCACTTTGAACGGCGCCCGTTAAAAATTCCGGCAAGCCATTGCCCGAAGCAACCAAAAATAATTTCACGCCACGGACGCAACGATTATCGCAACGAACGCAACGATAAAAAAACCTCTCGCAGAGTCCCGCAAAGTACACCGCAAAGTCTCGCTAAGAAACTCAGCGAAACTCAGCGAGAAAAAATACGTACCAAGCATTCAGAGTTGTCATTGCGTAGGAATGAAGAAGCGATCTGTTCCAATTAACCGCAGCGGAAGTTTGATAGAGATTCCTTCGCTGGCGCTCGGAATGACGCATCACTGATTTGGGGTGTGTACAATTTCAAGTGTACATGTAAAGTTGTAGATTATAATCATGATACAGAATGAAAAAAACTCCGCGAAACTCAGCGAGAAATAAATCCACGAATTACACGAATGTACACGAAGAAGCTTTTAACTATTAAGCAATTAAGAAGTACATTTGCTATCTAAGCCACAATATAACCATATAGCAATATGACACACCAATCAACTCAATTACTTAATCCACTCATTTAACCCAATCACTTAATTAACTCAATCAACCCAATTACCTGCTACCCGCCAAAATCCTGGCAAACTTTTATCGAAGTAACCTGAAACCTGAAACCTGAAACCTGAAACATGAAGCCCGAAAAAAACTCTGCGCAACTCAGCGAGAAATAAATCCACGAATTACACGAATGGACACGAAGTAGCTTTTAACCTTTAAGTAATTAAGAAAAATTAAGAAGCGTATCTGCTACCTACGCCAAACAATATAACCATATAGCAATATACCCCACCAATCAACCCAATCACTTAATCCACTCAATTAACCCAATCACTTAATTAACTCAATACCCAATTACCTGCTACCCGCCAAAAACCAGAAAAGCCTTTGCCCGAACCAACCTGAAACCTGAAACCTGAAACCTGAACCATTAAGAAATGAAGACAAATGAAGAAGCGCATCTGTTACCTTCGCCAAACAATATAACCTTATAGCAATATGACAATATAACATACCCATCAACCCTATACACCCAACCTATAAACATCCAAACCGACAAACCCAATAACCTAATCACTCAATCCACTTCATCAACTCAATTAACTCACTCACAAACAACGAAAACCACGAAAGGCACGAAAAAAACTAACCATTAAGAAATGAAGACAAATGAAGCAGTGCACCCCCGCACACACTTGTACACCATCAACTCAATTCACTTAATCAACTTAATCACTTAATTACTCATTTACTCAATCACTCAATAACTCAAACAATTTACCTCCTCGCTACATCGCTATTGCTCTTACTATCTTTTGGCCAATTTCGGAATTAGCGGTGCGTTGCGTATAAACAATGGCTATTCAAAACATTTGGCTTTTCAATAAAGTGCTGACCATCTGCAACTTGAAGCTGCAAGGTGTTTTGCAAAGGTAATACAGCTCCCTTCTAATGGCTCAAAAGATGCTGATTTGCCGAAGGTGGGACGAGGGAGAGTAGGAGGAAACAGGGAGAAGAAGAAAGCCAGCAATTATGATTCTTTATACCAATGGCTTAAATTGAGCCCGGTTTCTTTTTCCAATTCTTGAATCATTGGGTAAAAATGGTCATCGAGAATTTTCTTATGTTCTGGTTTTAATGGTTCGTAGGTTTGTTTGCTTTTATTAAACTCTATCATTGAATTTCCAATACGCGTAAACCATTTGTAAGGCAAAAGCCACTTGGCAGCCTTTTTTACAAGATTGTTGTTATTCCGCAAACTTGTAAGTATAGCAGAAATTTTAGATGATTTGGCTTTTCCTGTTTTATTATGAACAACCTCTGTATTGGGTGTAAAATTACTATCAACACCTATCCATTCGAAAATATCCTTACATACCTCAACCGGTTGCTGTTTTAACTTGTCAAAAGTTATAATTTTAACCTGTTGGCGGGGAAAATATTTCCATATTATGTTCAAATGTTTATGATATTGGCTTAATCCGATAAAAAGGCGGTAAAGCCTACTTCTATTTTTACCTAGTCTGACATCTTTTATTAACTCATCAAAGTTTTTTTTCAACCAGCCATTAGCCAATTCCATGTTAAAGGCAGAATATGTGCGTGCTGTGGGATTTCTTATTATAAAAACAAGCTTACAATCGGGATTATGTTCATAAAGCCGCTTTATGGCAGTTTCATTATAGGACATTCCAACTGCCTTCGCTGCTACTTTTTTGTACGTTTCAATATTCCCTTCGGTAAAGTATTGGTTAAATATTTCCTTATACTCCTTTTCATATATATTATCAGTAATGAAATAAGGAAATTCAGTACTTAAATGCCCAAGTATCTGCGGATGCTCATTTAAATAGTTCTTTAAAGAGGTGGTGCCTGCTTTTTGAGCACCGATTATCATAATGTCAACTTTTCTAAATTCTTTCATAGTATACACTATAGTTTTTTTCGTGCTAAATAATGGGCTCTTAAGTGCATTAAAATCTGAATAAAATATACAAATTTGTTTAAATAAGCCGGATGATTACGAAATAAAAAAAGCCTGAGACGGCGATTATGTCTTTGGGTGATAGCTTGAAGTATATTTTTATTAACATGAAAATTAGTTACAGAGCTTTCAATAATTACATTAAGCATATCAGTAATATCCGACATACTCAAAACCTGGAATACACCCGATGGATTAAAAGTCAAAAGCGCAGCAAAATTTTCTCTGATCTCAATTTGTAATGTTTTGTTTATATGCTTTTGTAAATTCCTGGTAAAATTATCCAACTGCAACTGTACATTTTGCGATGAAACGCTCTCGCTATTATACCGATACAACAAGAGTACTTCGGGTAGTATTTCAATTTTATAACCTTTGCGTAAAATGCGTGTCCATAACTCATAATCTTCGTTATGCAGAGCGTTTGGTTCAGTTGAATACTTGTTCTCCTTTAAGACAGCACGTTTGGCCAAAACCGTTGGGTGAATAAATGGGTTAATAAAAAAGGTGTAAAAGAATGTGTACGGATATGTCGTATAAACTGTACGCATTCCCTTGGTTATTTTACCTGTTTCTGAAACAAAATCGGCAAAGGTGCTGACCATATCCACACTGTTTTGTTGCATGTACGCCACCTGTTTTTCGATGCGCTCCGGCAACGAAACATCATCTGCATCCATGCGGGCAATGTATTCTCCATTGGCCAAATCAATACCTTTATTGAGGGTGCGGATTAGTTTTAAGTTGGTTTGGTTGTGGATTACCCGTATGCGGTTGTCTTTTTTCACGTAGTTTTCGAGTATTTCCGGGGTTTTATCGGTGGAGCCATCATTTATGCAGAGAATTTCCAAATTCCGGTATGTTTGGTTGATAATAGAATCTAACGCCTCGGGCAGGAAATGAGCGGCGTTGTAGCAGGGTAATATGACGGAGACGAGCGGGTTATTTGGCATTTTTGAAGAATTTTACCTTTAAATAATGCTTAAAATCAGGATGAAGAGGGTACAACAAATTTGCAAGCAATAACCAACCCAATGATTGGATACCACTTGTAGCACGAAACCTGAAAAAATAATATTCACCCAAAGCTTTTCGCCTGGCTTTTCCGGTTGTCAACGGGTATTTCTTTTTATGCTTTTCCAAAAATTCTTGCACCCTGGAATTGAAATTCATATCATACCCATTAAATTGAAAAGGCGAAATGGTTTTTATAGGATAAAAGCTGAGTTTTTTATCAATCATGTTTTGTTCATAGTCAGAAATGCCATTTTTGAATTTTTTTTGCTCCACCGGGGTTACATGGGGCGGAAAATGAATCAATAGGTCGTTTGATGCTTCGCGGATACCATTAAACGGATACTCCTGAAGGCCGGCATTAACAAATCTTAATGTATGCTCAGTGTGTCCATAACGTTTAATTTTTGCAAAACAATCGTGAAAACCACCCACCGCTTCAATACCTTTTTTTGTGAAAAAATTGAAATAGCCGCCACCAGTCATCTTAGAAACTACATTAAAAGTTGACGTTTGCATAGTATTTTTTGTCTTATGCGTATCAGCATGCAGACTAAAATGATTCAAATGCTCAAAGCCAGTTTGTTCGGATGCTTTAATATATTTATTAAATATGGCAGAATTAATCAATTCGATATCATCCTCAATAAAAAAATAATAATCATAACCCGGGAATTGTTTCAAAACACGGTTTTTTGATAAGCCTACACCTTCGCGCTCATTAGAATAAAGCAACGGGGTTTGGTATTCTTTGCAAAACTGAAGATAATCATCACTTGTACCATCTAAACTCAATAAAAAGTCAAAGTTTTCATTTTGGTTGCAAAAATCAATATAATCCCAAATGTACTTCTTTACTTCTGAGAGGCGATTACAGGTGGTTATGGTGATTAAGGTCTTTCTCATTGCAATAACTCTTCATCTATTCTATTGATGATAGTTGTATCTAGTTTTTCATCAAATTTTCTTGCAAAGAACTTATCAGACTGTTTTATTTGGTTAAAATCGCCATTAATTAAAACTTTAGGATTTCCACTGCCGTCATTTTTCCATTTCATAAAATGTAAACTATCATTTATAATTTTCCCATTATAAGCAGTGCCGCACAATATGGATGGAAAATATACTTCACAAGTATGCCTTGTATGTTTATGATATTTATGGTATTCAGGATGAGTTTCGAGGAAATTTATTAAATACTTAACGGCATCGTGCGCCAAAACCCACCAGTCGATACCATAATAAAAAGTAACATTAGAGGGCTTTTTTCTTTTCCCTTTTGCCATGGCGATTAAACCAAATAACATATTTAACATTTTCCCTTTTTTTGAAAATGTATTATGATATTTTTTGGGCAGGTGAGTAAATAATTTGGAACCAATGCGAAACGTATAGCAGTTTATGCGATCTAAACCACCATTGCCTAATTTATTATAAGGGAGTTTGTGATGCTCTATGAAGCTAACACCTTTATTTTGTTGAAGAAATTCTAACAGACTATTTATTGGCTTCACGGGATAAGACTGCCCGCTTAACATCACATAATGTGTAAATTCTCTTTTGGCAAAGAAGGCTACTTTCAATAGTTCTAATCGGGCATTTGTCTGCGATCTGGTTGCCCAGTAGACATTGCGCGATTTTACAAAATGGACATTTTGAACTTGTGTTTCCTTTATGGCCTTCTCAAATTGGTTATGATTACCTTTTTTGTCTATATGAACATAAAATTCAGCATGATGATTCGCTAGTTTTTTTATCAATCTTGCTAACTGCTCTGGGTTTTTATGTGATAGTATTAAATATGCTAGGCTCATTTAGACAGCTTTAAATAGTTATCATAGATATTGATGCCAAAAGAATTACATATCTTAAATATTTCTGCCTTTTCCGACTCAGTGAGGGCTAGCTTCCATTTGTCTAATTGTTTCCTAATATCTTGATGAAGGTCTTTACTGGCTCGACTTGATGGCTTTAACAAGTTTTTATTCTTTCTACTTTCTTTTATTGGCAACCCAATCCATTTGGCGATGCGGTCGATTTGCGTAGGTGAATTTTGCACCAAGTCTTCGTAGCTTACAGTAAGCCACTTTTCATTATTTTCATGTTCCAGTAGATACACATTTTCAACACACCATCGAAAAGTTAAAGCCTCTGTCTTTGAGTTGATTGACTCCAAAAGAGGAATATGTTGTTTCTTAAAAAGTGAATTCTTCTTCAACTGTTCCTTTTCTGTTTCAACAGTTAAACCATCCATTAAATCTTTGTGTTTTTTTTGTGAAAGTATTACACTTGCCGGATGCCTAACAATGTAAATGGGTTTTAATCCAGGGTAATGCTTAATGAGCCAGGGTAATAACAAATTTGCATGGCAAAATTTTATAATCTGTCGTTTACTAAAAACTAATTTAAAAATATCAAACTTCAATAAGTTATCTATCGAAATCATTTTGCCATTAAATAAGCAGTTAAAAGTATGCTCAAGCTCAGGCCAATTCTTTTCTTCTGGCACATACTGGCGGGTTTTCAACCTGATTTTCTGAAATTGCGAATGATGCGTTTCTCTTAATGGCTCAAAGACAACATGACCAAAATAAAGTTTTGATAAAATTTCTGCCAACCAAGTTGTGCCGCTCCTGCACGAACCCGCAATAATTATATTTTTATGAGGGTTGAATTTTCTAAACTTAGAGATACTATTTACTAATTGCTTAATCATCACATAAAAAGTTCTTTATTTGCTTTTATCTTTTCTATATCCCAATCCCACCAGTGCATTTCTTCAATTTTATGTATTCTTTCTTCCGAAAAACGGTATTTGATTACTTTTGCAGGATTGCCTACAAAAATAAAAAAACAACCATTTACTATTCATTCTCCTTTCCTACAACAAAAATAACCCATATTATTTTTGAGGTTATATTCTTCCGGGGATTTTTTATTTCTTCTATACTGGCTAAAAGCCACTTTAAAAGGCCGAGGATTATTAAATAAAACCGGTTGTGGTGAATGCGAAGTGTTTTGTAACGGTGTTGGATTTGAATTACTGTTTTGTCTTTATTAAATTCACTGCCGCCGCCCATATGATATATCTTTGCTTTGGGGTAATATAAAACTCTTTTATTTAAATTATAGCGCACATAATAACACCATTGCACATCCTCACCATACATAAAATAAGCGTCATGGAGCTTCTGTTGAGGAAATTGCTTTAGAAGTGACTTTTCGAACATAAAAAAAGTACCCCAAACCTTATCAGTATAAAGGCTATTTTCATGATCAAAATAGGTTCCCTGCAACAACCGTCCCCTTTTTTCTTTTGACATGAGTTTATGCAAACGCAACAATTCAACAAGTGTTAAGCATATACTTTCTTTTCGGTTGCATTGCTTCTGAACCGTTCCATCATAGTTGAGGAGTTGACCAGATATTATGCCAAGATCAGGTTCACTTTTTAGCTTTTTGTATGCAATGCTTATGGCATCGTTAATTAACTCCGTGTCGCTATTCAGCAACAAAATTGTATTTCCGGTTGCTTTTTGTATGCCCAAATTATTACCACCGGCAAAACCCAGATTTGTATCACTTTTTATGAAAATTATATCAGGAAATAGTTCTTCAAATGTTTTACTGATTTTTTCAGTAGAGCCATTATCCACTACAATTATTTCGTACGAGACATCGTGTGTTTTTTCAATAACAGAGACTATGCATTTGCATGTGAGCTCATACGTATTGTAGTTGATAATAATGACAGAAACATCAGGATTCATGGTTTTCAGATAATTCGATTAACCGCTTGGCAAAATGTGTATAATTTTTTTCATAATCAAATTTCACAGCATAAACGTTTTTTATATTTTCTGGCGGATATATAGTTTTTCTGTTTTCAAGAATATGGGCAATTGCCTCACTATACGTTTCATCACTGGCACTTATATCAACAAGCTTCCCTGTTTCCCGGGTAACTATTTCAGACAGAGCAGTAATATTATATGAAACTATCGGGATTCCATAACTAATAACCTCCATCATGGAAATAGGTAACCCTTCAGACTGGCTTGTTGAGATAAACAAGTCGACTTCGTTTGCACTATAAAATTTTAGTACCTCCTCATTTGGAACCTGTCCCTTAAATTCATACGTGATATTTGAAGGCACTTCTTGTGCCTGGTTTTTTGCTTTTTCCAAAGCAGGGCCATCCCCAAAATGAACCCAATGGATTGGTAAAGAAAGGTGTGATAATATCTCGGGGATTTTATGAATTTGTTTTAACGATATAGTGCGAGCCGCCGAAACGACTAAATATTTTCCTTCTGTTTTTCTTTTGGTTTTCTCGATTGGTTTTTTTACTCCCAAATAATGCCGCACCAGTTTATGATGATATTTAGGATGTATTTTATTTTTCAAATAATCCAGCCCAAAATCACTAATAGGAAACACTTTATCTAAATACTTCATTTTAAAGGCACGAAAAGGCACGCGACCCTGTTTCCAGCGCTCATCATACAAATCAAAGCCATGGATACGACAAAATGCATGGTTAATAACTCCTCGCTTTTTCAATATGGCCAGCGCCAGTGTGCTGTCTTCGAACCAGTAATCGTAAAAAATGGCATTTTGCAGGTTGCTTTCTTTAACAAACTGCTCAATTCTTTTTGCCTTGTAGATATTTTTCAAAAGAATATTCATATACGTCTTTAAACCCTTCAGATAAAATATTATATCTCTTGAAAACAAAACGGGTAGGAGAATTTGTACAATCAGCCGAAATGAATGAAAGAATGCGGAAAACATATTTTTTTGATCCAATTCAGTTAAAGACTTTTTTAATATTACATTTTGAGGAAGCTGAGCAGTCCCTACTTTTATAGTTGAAGGCAAATAATACGTTTTATCAAAATTCATTGATAACACTTCAAACTCACTTTTCAGGGTAGTTTCATAAGGGTAGCTTGAAGAGAAAAACACACAAGTAATTCTATTTTTTGAATTTTTTATATTCATATTGAATTTTCTCGAGTGCCTTTTTAATAAATGATTTCTTTTTTTCAATATTATGAAATTCAGCCTGGTAAGATTCATTCCTAAAAATCATAAACTGATAATCTCCCTCATAATTCCAAACAGCATATTTTTCCAGATAATGGATGTATAAACCGGTATTTTTCAAATTGTTTACAATTTTATCTAAATGTAGAGAGAGGTCAATAATTTGCATCTCCATTCCTTTCGTTTTGCAATAATCTTGAAAATATGGGTTAGGTATGTTAATGCCTACAAATCCATTCGGTTTTAATAGTTTATGGATTTTTTGAAATAGGGCTTTATGTTTTTCTATGGGAATATGCTCCAATACATCAGCCATTACAATTACATCATATTGTTTCTGCGGCACCCATTCTGTAACATCAACTGCAATAAAACTGACATTTTTTGATTTTAAAAACTGTGTTTTTGCGATTTCAATACTTTTAGGACTAATATCAACTGCAGTGAGGCTGCCTTTTTTAATTTTTTTAATAAGAAGCCTGGAAAGTGTACCTATTCCGCAACCAATTTCTAAAACATTGTGATGGTTTTGAAGTCCTTTTTTAGTTAAATGGTTTATTATAGCCTTATGTCTTTCATTTATTCCTGCCTTTAATTGTCGGTTGGAAAAGTCATCGTAAAAGCTTTTTACGCTATTCTCAGGAGTATATTTCATATAATAATGATTTATGGATTAAAAGGCTTCTTTCCAAAAAATACTAAATTGAATTTCTCGTGTATTTTTAGAACATAATTTCTGATTGTAAAGTAATAGATTAATGATAATTTATAAACTAATAATTGGTGGGTTGTAGCAATTTTTATGTTTCTTGTAACATTATGAGCCTGGTTAAACTCAAAAAAGGGGCTCATCCGCAATTTACCAGCTAAATACTTATAATCAACACCTAATCGGTAAAGCACATAGGGCAATGAAATCTGATCTCTCGTAGAAAACTCATTTATTTCATGCCACCATGTTTTGTTTAAATCTATAATTTGAGGATTCGATAAGTTACGATATATAAAACCTGTTTCAAACAACCCCGTTTTTTTAGGAAATTTAATCTCCTTCATTTTTTTAATTTGGCGATTTATGATATCACTATATTCAAAAGCATATCTTTTGCAATTAGTAGCCTCAGCATAAGCACATTTACGTATGTGATGATGATAACCAATGAAATCAGCACTGCCTAATAATGCTTTTAATTCGCTTATCATATTAAGTTTAATCTTAATAGAGCCATCATGAAAAAAAACATGATCATAGTCTTTAAAAACTACGTGAGCCATTATTTTATAATATCTGGCTGTTTTTTGCGCAGAATTGAATAAGATAGGCTTTACAATAGGTTTATAAAAAGATGTTTCGATATCAGCATTATCAGTAATAATAAAAAAATCAATCCCCTTAGGTGGCTCAACACTATGGTCCTCTTTTAATGTATCATAGCCACCAAAAATACATGTATATATTGCAATTTTCTGATTCATTATTCTCCATACTTTCTAAAATACCACTTCAACAAAGGTAGTTTTTTTATCACGGGAATTTGGTTAGCAAAGTCGAAAAAGGCATCCAATCGTAATAGCATAAAGGCTGTAACATATATAACAAATCCGAACAAACTCAAAACAAACAATTGTAGTATATAGGGTAAGCCTACTATAAATGGTGCATAGCTGCATAGTTTAACAAGGAAGGCCATGCCTGTAGAACATAAAAAAGTTGGCCCGAGATAAGCAAAAAACACACTGGTTTTAATATCATATAACTTGAATAAAAAGCCAAGCGCAACTATTCCGACAAGTATTGTAAAAAATGTGTAAAAATAGACCATCCCCATTAAACCATTAATTTGATAGCCTAAATAAAACATAACTACTAAAAGTGGAGTTTTAACAAGGTTAAGGTATAATCCAATTTGAGGTTTCCCTTTTGCATTGTATCCTGTACCAACAAAAGTAATAATGCTTTGAGCTGCCCCAACTAAAGCAAGTATTTGTAAAATGGGGACTGTACCAGCCCAATTTTCACCGTAAATACCAATTATAAAGGGTTCAGCTACTGCTGAAATACCAAACATAATAGGAAAACTGGCAAAAGCCACTACACGAAACATCCGTAACAATAACATTTGGCTTCGCTTATTATCATTTTGCGCTTCACTGAGAGCTGGATATAAAACTCGCCTAAATGAATTAGAAATGTTTTTTATTGGCAAAAGCATAGTTTGATAGGCTTTATTATATAAACCTAAACTTGCATCTCCCGATAATTTCCCTATCATGAAAGTGTCTATATTTCGCTCAATATAACCCAAAGGAGCTTGCAAAAAAACAAATATGCCAAATCTAAAAAGTTTTTTAAATGATTGTCTGGAAAAAACAAAAACCGGTTTCCAATCAGATATTACCCATAATGCAACAGCTTTACTCAAATTTTGCATAATTCCACCCCAAACCAATGCCATAACTCCATAACCTGCAAAAGCCAATGGAATGGCGACCGCGTACATAACCAAATTAGCACTTAACCCAATAATGGCAAGATTTTTAAACATAAACTGTTTCGTCAAAATAGTATTCTGCACACTACTTAACGCATTGAACAGAAAGTTAACAGCCAAATATTTAGTAAGTATATTTAAATCCGGATTGTCATAGATACGACCGATGGTAGCTGAACCAAAAAAAAACAGACAGAATAAGATGATTCCTGTAAATGTATTAAACCAAAATACAGTTGAATAATCCCTGGTATTCACATTCTGGTTTTGTATTAAAGCTTCATTAAAGCCAAATTGCTGTAAAAAACCAGCAAAACCAATAAAAACCATCACCATGGCCATCATGCCAAAATCTTCGGGCATCAACAGCCGAGCCAATATAATGCCCAGCAAAAAACCGATGATTTGGTTACCGCTGTTTTGAAGAAAGCTCCATAGGCCGCCAGATCGTATTTTATCGTTTGAGGTGTAGGCCATAAGTTAGTTAACTATAGCTTTTATAGCTTTTTCAATAATTTCAAAATGATGCGTATAATTCTCCTTTATATGCTGTTTTGCATTTTCTCCCATACGCATGGCGAGTGCTTTATCCTCCAACAACTCTATCATACGTTGGCTCATGGTGTCAATATCATACTCGTTGGCTAAATAACCGGTTTGGCCATCTATAACGGACTCTTTAATGCCACTATGTCGGGTGCTGACAACCGGCAAACCTGATGCTGCGGCTTCTACAATGGCAACGGGCGAGCCTTCCTGATCACCGTCTTCAGGAGTTACAGAGTGTTGCACAAACATATACGCTTCATCCATTTGTTGTTTAACTTCCTCAGGTGTCAAAACACCTAGAAAAGTAACGTTGTTTTCTATTTTCAATGCTTTCACCAGACTTATACAAGCCTCTAAAAGCTCTTTACCTGACCCAGCCATGCGTAATTGTGCCTGTGGAAACTTTTCCAAAACTTTTTTAAAAGCCAAAATGGTTAAATGTGGTGCTTTTTTGTTCGTAAAGCGGCCAACAGCAAATATATTTTGTTTTTGAAAATCCGGATTATTATTGAAAAAAATCTCGTTAGGTTTGTAAGGGTTTATAATAAACTTTTCAGAAGAGCATCCCAATTTAACCAAATTATCAGCCAATGTTTGTGATGCTAAAAAAATACCCGCAGCTTCTTTAGAGAGTTGAATGTATTTTTTTTTATTTTCTTCAAGTCGGCTTTTTTTTGAAGCATCCTGTCCGTGAAAAAAAATGAATAAAGGAATTCCAGTCTTTTGTGCAATTGGTAATATTGCGACACCGGTAGGGCCGTACTCTGCCAAAATTGCATTGATGTTGTTTTTTTTGAACGACTTAATTAAGGCTTTTGAAATAATTTCTTCAAATGTCTTTTTAAACAACTTTCTTGAGATATACCGGAAACTTCTTATAAAAAAATTTGATGAGAGGATCTTTTTAGCGTTACAATATTCGGGTAACCATCCTCCATCATATAAAAAATTATTGAATTGCAGTTTCTCAACATGTGCCTTAATAAACGTTTCAGAATAGGCGTTTCGATTGGGACTTAATATGGCTAAATTTATTTGATCCATTTTATAAGCTTTTTTAATCTTGTTCTAAGTTGAATAATATCTCGCAAATTCTTATTTTCTCCTTCTCTCGTAATAAAAGCATATTTCTTTAAGTTATTTTTTACTCTTTTTTTTCGGCCTTCCTTAGGCTCTAATTCAAAACTATTATTTTTGAAGTTGGTAAATTTACCTTTCGTGATTAAAGCATGAAAATAATCTTTATCCCTGCCTAAGTTTTGGTATTCAAAATAGTATAATTCGCCACCAATTACATCGGCTAACTTTTTAAGGTCTTCTTCAGTCACATCTTCATCCACAGGCTGTAAACCTTCGGGCTTATGCTTTCTTAAATAATCCTGATGATAAACAGAAGGGCAGGACAAAAAAACAGCCGAATTATCATTTAGTAATTCAGCTAAGCTTTTATTAAATTTCCCCCGGTCTGCCATAGGAATATGTTCATACACATCGATTAATGCAATATAATCGAAGGTATTCTGAATCTGAAAGTCATCAGAGGTTACGTCAGCTACTTTATAGGTTATATGTGAATTGGCAAACAGTTTTTGAGCAACAGCAATGGAATTATCACTTAAATCTACCCCGGTAACCTGTACGCCTCTATTTCTGTAAAATTCATATGAAGACCAGCCAATTCCGCAGCCTATATCTAAAACTGTATTGGCACGCTCCGGCATAAAATGCAAACTGTTTTTTATGGCAGCTTCCATCCGGATGTTTCCTTTAACATAATCTCTTATAAGCTTTTCCTGAAACTGATTATAGAATTCTTTTGATTTTTCCATGTGTTAGAGATTTTTAATAACGAAAAGTAATGATAAGATGCTCAAATTTATAGTTTTAAATCGGCAAATATACGGATTTTGCTACTGTCAAACCTGCATAAACGAAATATTTCATCACTAAAATAAATGAATCAATCAAAATTTATGAACGCCATAGTTGAAAGTACGTATGTATCAATTAAAAAACTTATTTTTGTAATAATAGAAACGCTATCAACACAATAGATTTTATGCGCCTACTACTGACCATAGCTATAATAAATTTTGCTACACTGGTAAGTTTTTCTCAATCAGTTATTTTACCAAAAAACAACACAATCACCACCGATACAACAGTTTTTTTTCAATGGAATTCGGTTGATTGTGAGCATTACCAGTTAATGGTTGCCACAGATGTCAATTTTGCGTCAATTGAGTTGGATACCACCACAACCCATGATTCAATAATACTTGAATTAACATCGGGCCAAAAGTTTTGGAAAGTCCGCTATTTTAGTGAGGGAACCTATTCAAATTGGTCAAAAACAAGCCATTTTACACTGCTTGATTTGAATGAATTGGGGCAAATACGGTTTCATTTCAAATCAGATTCAAATATTATACTCAATAATGATGAAATTGCCGAATGGAACGATATATCGGGCAACAGCATCAGTGCAGTTCAAACAACAGAAGCCAGTCAGCCTTTATTAATCGACAATGTATTAAACAATTACCCGGCCGTACGCTTCGATGGCAGTGACGACAACCTGTTAATCAATCAAAATACGTTATTGGGCAGTCTTTTTATTCTCACCCGGTGGAATGGCGCAGCAATTTTCCCTACTTACAATGGCCTATTCAATGCACAATCATCCACTATTATATTTGACGGAGACCCAGGTACAGAAAATTTACTTTTAGACTATTCACCGTACTTTGGCGATAATATTTATGTAAACTCCATAAAAACAAATGATCTTAATCCATTAAATGAGTTTAAAATTATTTCAGGAGTCAAAAGTATTCCCCAAATGGTTAATAACTATATTATCGGGAATGACCGGGATGTTGCGGATCGGTACTGGAATGGAGATATTGTTGAAATTATTCTTTACGAAGATGCATTAAATGATTCATTAAAGAATATCGTGGAACAATACCTGAACCAAAAATATGTGCCACCTGTAAACCTAGGTGAAAATATTTATGTTAGTTCGCTATGCGATACCATTCTTGATGCAGAACAGTCGAGATTTAACGAATATTTATGGAGTACAGGTGAATCAACCTCAACTGTTACAGTTTCAAATCCGGGGGTATATTCTGTAACAGTAACGAATTTCATGGGCTACGAATCTTCTGATTCCGTTGAAGTATTTTTCTCTGATTTTAATACACTGAAAAATAACAATCTATGTTTAGGAGATAGTATCGAGTGGAACACAGGGTTGTCAAACACATTTAATTTTGAATGGTACAATCACAGTTCATCAGATAGCGCGATATTCATTACTGAGACGGGAGATTATGCAGTAAAAGTTACAGACACCAATAGTTGTGTAATAATTAGTGATACAATTACCGTTTCCATCGACAGTTTCCCTGCAAAAACATTTCTGCGCGATACCAACTATCAATGCAGCGGGGCCACGATTGGTTTAGACAGACTGCCCGAACCCGGCACATCGTTTTTATGGAACACCGGCAGCATTGATTCAACTACCGTGGTAGATACCTCAGGCAACTATGCACTGCTACTCACTAACCCAAGAGGCTGCCAGGCTTATGATACAACTTACGTGGATATTATTGGTACAGCACCGGATGTCAATTTTGAGGCAGACACGGCGTGCTTTGCAGCTGCTACACAGTTTACAGATTTATCCGTACCCGTGGCGCCCGATACGTTAAGCGCCTGGCTCTGGGATTTTGGTGACGGAAACACCGACACATTACAACATCCAACCCACACGTATGCATCGGTTGATACTTTCAATGCAACACTGACCGTGTATAGCGGCGAATGCTCCAACACCCTTTCCAAAGAAATTTTTGTAAAACCCATTCCCACGGCTGATTTTGGTTTTCGCTTCGCCGATTCCATATTATGCGTACAAAACAGTCCACTATTTGAAAATTACAGCACCGCCACTGTGGGCGATACCCTTAGCTACCTTTGGAATTTTGGTGATGGCACGTCATCTACCGACTCCATTCCACAAAAAAGCTATACTTCGGGTGGCACTTATTCTATGCAACTAAAAACTAGTCAGGAAAATGGTTGTACAGATAGCATCACACGCAACATTGAAGTGATAGAAAGCGCCCCCGCACCGGATATTCCACAATTGATTTCCCCGGCAGATAATGCCTATACACAAAAGTTAACAAATGATTTCCACTGGTCAGCTACCGCCAACACGCATTTTTATTCGTTTGAATTTGCCGGTGATACTTTTACCATAAAAACCGACACATCCGTTTTTACCCATACAGCAACAGAAAATGGAAAATACAACTGGCAGGTAAAAGCCTTTAACGTGTGTAAGGATTCCACGGTTTCTGATGTACATAAATTGAATATCGGCATGCCATTAGAAAACAGAACGCTGGCCTGGTATGTCAGCGATTCAACATACATAGAAAGCGGATACGTTGACACATTATATGACATTAGTGGCCATAGAAATCATGCGGTTCAGGGCAATAGCACATATAAACCTATTTTAGTTGACTCTCCCACAATAAACAATTTTCCTTTCCTGAAATTCCAGAGAGATTACCTTATCGCAGAAAACCTAAATCTAAATTTTGATTCAATTGTCACAATTATTTCTATTTTTCAAAAAACAGCCACAAATAATGGAATGCGATACTACGAGCACTCTTCTGGTGGCGTTTTTGGAGATTATGCAAAAGGAATATCCGCATTAGATTATAATGGCGATTTTTATGCAACTCATACAAATGGTAATCCTCCACGTTCTCAGGCTATTTTACCATATCCGGCTCAGGACACTTTTATGATTGTTGCAGCCACGCATGATCGTACAAAGTCTTCAGAAGAGGTTGAACTTTTTATTAACGGGTCCAACCAGGGTATAAATTATAGCCATGATGATAACATGGATACAACTTTCTCGACAGAAGATTTTTATATTGGAGGAGATGCAAGATTAAGTGTAGGAGATATGTTGCAAGGTAATTTCCTAGAAATCATAATAATATCCGGAGAATTTCACAATGAAACGCGAGACTCTATCCACCAATACCTCCGCTACAAATACGCCCCACCCGTCAACCTCGGAGCAAATATTACCGTCGATTATGGATTCCCCGACACCACCATCACCACGGCTGATAAGGGATGGTTTACCGATTTTCAGTGGAGCACGGGGCCGGATGATACTTTGTCGACGCTCACGGTGAGTGAGGAGGGTACTTATGCTGTTACGGTTACAGACATTTTCGGGTTCGAGAGTTCAGACTCACTGCGGGTGTTTTACCCGGAGTTTAATGTGTGGAACGACCGTAGTATTTGTCTGGGTGATACACTGGTGTGGGATCTTGAACCCAAAGGACCTTATGCTTATGCATGGAGCACGGGCTCAAGTGATTCGGCTATTGCCATCAGTGAGGCGGGTACCTACAGCGTGACCATTACCGATACATTGGGTAATAGTTGGTCGCCCGGGCCTGTTACAGTGAGCATCGACAGTTTCCCGGCTACAGCTACGTTGGGCCCCGACACCACACTTTGCAGTGGCAACCGCCTCGAACTGGCCGTTGGACAGGGCGAAGCCAGCCAATTTCTTTGGCACGATGGTTCTACGCAACCCTATTACCTCATCGATGAAACAGAGACCATTGGCCTGGAGGTAACCAATACCCTGGGTTGTGTGGCGCACGATACCATTACAGTGGATGTGGCCGGAACAGCACCGCGGGCCAATTACAGTTTCGACCGCCTGTGCCGCGATGTAGACATCAATTTCACCAACCTTTCGGAAGCCTATGACGGGGCCACCATCACCAGCCACAACTGGAACTTCAACGAAACAGGCAGCAGCAGCAACATCAACCCGGTTTACAGCTTTGCAGATACCGGGGATGTAGCCGTAACCCTGACCGTGGAAACCGACCAGGGTTGTGCCAACGATACCACCCGCATGCTCGATATTCATGAACTGCCCACACCGGATTTTAACCCTGTGCAGGTATGCGAAAATGCCACCCTACAACTTCAAAACCAGTCTGTTTCTGTAGATGGCAACATTACAAATTACACCTGGCAAATAAACGACAGCCTTTTCAACGAAGCTGAGCCAACTTACACCTTCAGCGAAGCCGGCACAGTACCGGTGCAACTGACGGCCATCACAGAACACGATTGTCCCGATACGCTGAACACCAACATCACGATAAAACCCGCTCCTGAAGCAAACTTTGCTTACGACACGGCTTGTGCTGGCCGCGTAGTAAATTTCAACAACCTCTCCACAACCAACCTGGGTCAGCAGTACACCTCACAATGGCAGCTCGAAGAAAGCATTGCAAGCGATGCACAACACCCAACCCACATATTTGACTCAACCGGCCTTTACGAAGTAAAACTAATCGTTCAACAGTTGGGTGATGGCTGTACCGACACCCTGCAAAAGCAAATTTCGGTGCACGCCCTACCCACAGCCATTATCACCGACCAATCGGGTTGTGAAGGCACGCCCCATGAGCTGCAACACGCATCAACGTGGGGCGAAGGGGAACAATCGGGCACCACAACGTGGCTCGTCGCAGATACCACAATTACCGGTGAACCCGCATTTTACACCACCAATGAAACAGGAACACAACAAATCAAACTGATTGCTCAAAACGCATCGGGCTGTATGGACACCTCTGAATACGAATACACCACAAACTCAACCCCAGAGGTCGCATTCGCATCTGTAAATGACACGGTTTACATACCCGCATCCATTGAATTGGCCAATTTATCTGACCCTGCTGCATGGCAGTGGACCCTCAACGACACACTTTTCAGCGAGGCATATGCCCCTACGCTTAACCTTGATACAGAAGGCACCTACATCATCACTTTAACCGGAACCGATGACAATGGCTGTTACAATGTTGCCCGTGACACCACAGAAGCGTTGGTACCTTTTATCGATGGTACATTGATGGAGTGCAGGGCCATTATAGATCAGGGCCGATTGTACGTGTCAGTTGAAATGGCCAATATTGGTTCCAAAAACATCACCAATCCGGAACTTCGATTAACGCTCAGTAACGGACAAATGTTTGCCGAAACATATAGTGGCATCATTTATCCGGGCAGAGAAGAAACCTACAGTTTCCGCACCCAATATTTGTTGCCGGAGAACACCACACTGGAATGGATTATCACGGAACTGATTTACGAAAGTGACCAGGCGCAAGCCAACAACAGTTGCAGCTACATTTTTGGCGAGATGCCGCAAATTTTCAACCCCTATCCCAACCCTGTAGACGGCACACTGCACCTCGATTTTACAGCTGTAGATCAAGGTAATGCCAGGTTAAGACTTTACAACCTAATGGGTGAAATAGTAATGGATAAAACCATTGAAGCAAACAAAGGGCTCAACCGGCTGCAAATACCCAATCCATCGCCAAATGGCGGTGTACATACACTGGAAGTAACCGTTAATGGCACACGGAAAACCTTCAGGATCGTGTTGTAGCTTTAGCCAGGGTGATGGTCTGAAACATGATATCGCAAATAGCGGATAAAAACCTTCCAAACACGACCATACTCAAATAAGACACGGCGTGTGTAAACAAATTACCTGTATAAAAACAAAAAATCATCCCGGAAATTCATTGGCAAACACACACCGTGTCTGCCCTGCACCCCACTCAACTTAGTCAATCCGAAGGCAACCAATCCCGAAAAAGCACCAGCATCAAGCCACTTTTCAACTACAACCTCAACTCAAACAACCCAATTACTCAATCAACTAATTAACTTAATCACTTAGCCTCCCCACACCTCACTAACGCTCCAGGGGAGCGAACTCCCAACACACGGTTGGTAGAGAATTTTGCCAATCAACGCCACTCCACTTAGCGCCTCCATGGCTCTTAGCAAGCATACGGAGAAAAACAACCAAATACGGTTTTATCCTGCGTTGAAACTTTTCCAACCCATTTGCGTTTTCTGAATATATAAGGTACATTTGATAATTAGCGTACGAAATAAACTATTAGCAATGTTAGAGAGAATTACCATAAATCCTGAAATTTGCCACGGCAAACCAACAATTCGAAACAAACGATATACAGTTGAAAGTATCCTTGAATATTTATCTGGTGGTGATAGCATTGACAGTATCCTTGAAGAATTTAAAGACCTGGAAAAGGAAGATATTCTTGCTTGCATAACCTTTGCTTATCAAATGCTTAAAAACAAAACAATAAACATTATTGGCGATGAAATTTCTGCTTGACGCCCACCTACCGCCATCTCTAAAAGATATCTTTTTACAAAAAGATTTGGAAGTAATCCACACAACTGATTTACCTGAAAAAAACTCAACCAAAGATTCTTTTATCAATCGTTTTTCTAAGGAAAATGATTATATCGTTATAACCAAAGACAGTGATTTCTATTATTCGCATATTGTCAATGGTATTCCTGAAAAACTGGTTGTAGTCAAAACCGGCAATATTGGTAAAGAAATATTAAAAGATGTTTTTAGTCGTTTTCTCGACAAAACAGTTGACATCCTAAAAACACACAATATGCTTGAATTGCACCGGGACCGGTTAATTTATTAAATTCTAGTTAAAGCTACTTAACGCATAAAAATGCGGCCTAATGGGAGGCCGACTGGGAGTCGGCCTCCCATTTCAAAAAAACAAACAGCCCCCGCTACCCTCGTCGCGAAAATCGTTGCGCTCGCCGCGTGAAAACATTCCGGACAAAACCATACT
>NZ_JBSRDC010000047.1:0-26685 GCF_055145285.1 Salinivirga sp.
TAACCGGTAGCATGATGCGGGCAGGAATATATTTTTCAGCCTTATAGGCGAATATGGCCGTTATGGCCACAGACAGGTTCAGTGCTGTCCACAAAATACCAAACCACTCCAAAGGCAGGTCAATGGATTTAAACCAGGGTTGTATAAACCAGGCCAGTGTGAGGGATGTCATGCCGGCAAAAGATGAAAACAGGATGTAGGCCCTCAGCAGGCGATGCTCGACAAGTGCATAGTGCATGGTTTTGTAAATAGTCCGCATGGATGCTTTTTGAACATGTGCGCTGAGTTTTGGTTCCCATAGCAATAGTGCTGCAGGGATGCCAATGAAAGCTATAATAGCTTGTATTTCAAACGGGAGGCGAAGACTGATCCCGGCCAGAAAACCACCCACGATACCTGCTGCAGCTTCTGAAAAATTGCCCAATGCCGTAATGCGGCCCTCCAGTTTTGCATAATCTCCGGTGCGTTTAGTGCTTTTCAGACTATCGAAAAGCATGGCCGAATCGGCTCCGGAAATGAAACTCATGCTGATACCAATCATGAGTTCGGCAATCACAAAACCGCCAAAGCCGTGAGCAAGCGAATAAGCCACGAAGCCGCCAAAATTGAGTATCGTACCCAGAATGAGGGTTTTGCGCCGCCCAAGCACATCGGCCATGTACCCTGAGGGTATTTCAAGCACCACAACCGTTACCGCGTTAATGGCTTTTAAAAGAAAGATATGCCGCATTTCCAGTCCGTTGTCCTGAAAAAATATTACGATGATGGGCATGAACAACATGAACCACTTCGCAAACTTAATTACGTAGAGCAGAAAAATATTATTGGCTGCACCTCTTTTTATCATATCAGCCGCAAAGATAGATTATCATTGCAAACTTCATGGCGTTTTATATATAATCCATTTTTGTATTTCTACTGTCATATCAAGTATGAAATGACGGGTAAGTTGAAGATATTTTCTTTTTTAGCAAGGTGAAAAATGTACGCATAGCAGAATTCTGTAAGCATTTTTTAACGTCAACTGGTATCTTAGACAACAAACCATAGCTTGGTAAATTTTTTTAGGTCACCTTACATCGCAGTTTATGCCGGTTTTACTTTTGTATGTTTCTCAAATAAAGATATTTACCCTAATAAAACTGTTTCTACAACTAAAATACCTGAATGCTAAGTGTTAATGAAAACTTATTGTTATTTGTAAAGCGAAATACTTTTTGTAATTTAAATTTTTTTAAAAACACTGTAATTTATGCAATGGCCTTCCTTTAAATATTTAATGTCTACACCCTTAAGGAGGGACATCTTTATTATGCTGTTTTTTGGTGGTTTGTCTTTGCTTTTTGGGTCTGTAAAGTTTTATGTGCCCGGTGTAGAAGGCGCTTTTTCAGATTTGAGGGAAATACCCATGATAATCGGGGCATTTCATTTAATAAATCCGGTATTTGCTATTGGGTTGGCTGTTTTTGGATCCCTGAATACGCCCCCGGAGGCTTCTTTTTTATCAACAGCATTGTTTCATTCCATAGCACTTTTAGTTACAACGCTGATTTTTAAATATGTAAAAAGGCAAGGCCCGGGAGCCATTGTTTTATCGCTTTTTGGGTTTTTCTATACTTTCGCCTACTACCTGGTTTTAATTATCCCACTTTTGAATCTTACCGGATATCTTGTTGGGTTTAATTTAGAGTCTGCATTTGTTGACCTATATGAAAGCACCCTTTTCTCATTAAGATTTGAGATGCTTAGCACCTCCATTATTGTAGGACTCTATTTGTTGCAGGAGCGCTTCAGGCAATCTTTGAGGCAATATTCTGAAAGCCTTGAAACCCTGGTAAATGAACGTACCAAGCACCTTGACGAAACAATAAAAGAATTGAAAATCAGGCAGCAACAACTGGTTCAGTCTGAAAAAATGGCTTCTATTGGTTCACTTACTTCCGGAGTGGCTCATGAAATAAATAACCCGCTGAACTTTATCTCAGGAGGTGTTTTTATGCTGGAAAAAATAGATGCCGATTTGCAACAAAATGAGCCGCAAAAAACGAAGGAACAATACGCATCAGCATTGAATATGATAACTTCCGGCTTGTCGCGCATCACTGATGTGGTAAAGGCTTTGGCCTCATTCTCCAGAAGAGCCACTTCCGATGTAAAAGAAACAGACGTACATTCAATTATTGATAATACCCTTTTGTTTATCCATAAAGATATTTCGGATAGTATTAAGATTGACAAAAAATATGAGTTGAGCCGGCATATACCCATTTATCCTGAAAAAATTCACCAGGTGCTCATCAATTTGTTAAACAATGCCTTCTTTGAATTAAATAAGTTGGACGATGAGAATAAAAAAATTGTGATACAAACAAAACAGGTGAACAATAATGCTGTTATTGTCATTTTTAACTCCGGTTCAAGTATATCGGAAGAAAATATGAGCAAGATTTTTGACCCGTTTTTCACTACTAAAAACCCCGATGAAGCCACCGGCCTGGGTTTATCCATCTCATACATGATTGTAAAAGAGCATAATGGCAAAATAACTGCTGAAAATTTGGATGATGGTGTACGATTTACTGTTCAGCTGCCCCTTCAAAAATAATTAATGATATTTATGAATAAATTTTTAAAGTGGATTTCGTATTGTTTTCTTACAGCGTTTGCCTTTTACTGGGGTTCCAATTTATTACTATGGTTTCCCTGGAGTATCAGTCAGTCTTTGGGAATTACATTAATGCTCACCGTGGCTCCCTTACTATGGGTTGTGGCCGTTTACCTGTGTTTGGTCAGGTTCCCCAACAAACAATTGTTTGCCGCAAGCATGTTTGTTGGCATTATTTTTTTATTTGTTGCAGCGGTGCTCGATTACATCTTCTTTGGCTTAATTCGCGGTGCAATGGAAGAATTATACCAAATGTCCACATTTTATGGGTATGCATTTTTGCTGGCTTTGCCCATATTAGAGGTGCTAATCATTCCTAAGCGTATTAAAATGCGTTATCGGAAATTGCATAGACAAAATTTTGTCATCATGTTGAATTTTGGACTTACCGCCTTAGGTATTTTGTTAATTATCATCGAGTTGAATATCACATTCTAGGCTGAAAGGTTTAATTGCCTGTCGCTATTTTAAACCGGGTGAAGATTCCTCTTATGGAAAAGTCGGGGGAGGGTGGTGGTTATTTAATCCGTTTTATAACTTTAATTTTAATACGAATTGTGCGTCTGGACTCCCCTTAGAAAAAAAAGGCAGCGCACAGACGAAAAACCAAAATTCCAAGCTGTCCCCGCCCCCTTATATGGACCAAATGCCTGCAAACCATTTTTTTAGTTTAAAATTAGCAGGGGGGGGGGTAATAAAAACAGGCGCAACAAACGCTATGGTTATTACGCCTGATTAAAAATCGATTTGGTATGATATTACACTATCCACCGTCTCTGCGGCGGCTCTTGTTTTGGGTACTTCCCGTTTCTTATTTTCAATCTTTAATGGAACATCCTATAGCCTTGGTTTCACGCATTGGCGGTTCATTACCTGCCAGTAAGGCATCTACAGCCTTTTCTACATATTTATCATTGACTTTATCGGCTTTTCCCGGGCTGTCGTCAATGGCACCGATGTATTCCAACACAAAATCATTTCCTTTTTTATTCAGTACAAAAACGTGTGGCGTTTTAGTGGCACCAAATTTCTTGTACACCGTTTGCTCCTCATCAAACAGGTAGGGAAATGTAAAACCTTTCTCTTCAGCTCGTACTTTCATCTTGTCAAAAGAATCTTCGGGCTGAATTTTTGGGTCATTCGGATTGATGGCTATTACCGGATATCCTTTCTTTTTGTATTTTTCATCAAGCGCAATAATCCGGTCCTCATTGGCAACGGAATAAGGGCAATGGTTACAAGTGAATATCACGATGACCCCTTTTACATCATCCATCTCGTCTAGTGAGACCATCTTTCCGTCAATGTTTTTGAGTTTAAAATTGTCGACCTTGTCGCCAATTTCGTATCCGTCAGCCATTACAGCTGTAGATATGAGTAAACTGATGGCAAAAAATAGTGTCCGCATAATTATTAGATTTAATTTAACATTTTATCGATATATGTATTCAATTGCTTTGCTGAGATTTTTCCTTCGTGAAAAGTTTTGTTATTGCCACGATATATTACAGTAGCCGGAATGGCACCTGTCCAACTTTCATCAACCAGCGGGATCCATTCATTGGCATTTTCGTCGGTTGTCAAGTAACTATTGAAACTAAATGACCTATTGTCAAGGTAGTTGTTGGCTTTTTCCAGGGCATTTTCCCCAAAATCGAGGCTAAGGAAGTAATACTGTACCGGTTGGCCTCGGTGAGATTTTATACTTTTCTCAAACTCCGGCAACTCTTTTACACATGGTCCACACCAGGTGGCCCAAAAGTTAATCACGTAAACGGTGTCGTTTTGTTTTACAAATTTTTCTTTGAAGTCAGAGTACTTCCAAACGCCCTGAGCATCGAGGCTCAGGCCCAAAAGCATAAATATTGATATGTGTATAAAATACTTCATCATCTTTTATTTTTACAAACACATTGTAATGCAGAAGGTTTATTGTTTATTTTGTATTTTTTCAAATTACTGTCCGGATATTTTTTTGAAGTTTTGAAATATATTTGTGCGTTGTGCGTCAGCGAATGGTTAATAAAACCCACAAAAAAACTTTATTACATCATAAACTGTTATCTATCTGTCAAAAGAACAGGTAAAACCACGTGCTTTTTTTTATATTGTGGCAGGAAACTTATAAATTTGCTTAAAATTAAACCGGGAACAAATGCACAAGCGACTAATATATTACTTTTCAGTAGCTTTCTTTCTCTTTGTCAACACTTTGTCAGCACAAGATCCTGAAATGGAACTGATACGCAAATATGCGGAGAATAGCTTTGAAAGTGGCGATTATGAATTTGCATTAGAGAATTACCTCAAATTGTATGAAAACAACAAAGAGGATATCAATATTAATTTCCGGCTTGGTGTCTGTTATACCAAAACCAACGACAATAAAACAGGCGGTATTCCTCATTTGGAATATGTGGTGAGCCACAATAACTTTCCAACAGATGCATATTATTACCTTGGAGAGTCGTATATGTATGCTTATCGCTTTACAGAAGCTGTTGAGGCATTTTATGAATACAAAATCAGTGGATTAAATGATGAACTTCTCGCCCAGGCCGACCGCAAAATCATGATGGCCGACAATGCCCTTCAGTTTATTACGGTGCCTGTAAAAGTAGATTTTGAAAGGTTAGATTCCACCGTGAACTCTACAATGAATGATTACAGACCGTTTGTTATTGATGAGGGAGAGCGCTTAATTTTTAGCTCTGACTACCGCTATATAGATGAACTTGAGGTTTATATTTCAGATATTTACATTACCGAACGAAAGAAAGATAACTGGGAACAGGCTGAGTTTTGGGAAGAAAATAGTTATGAACATGAAGAAATTGTTGGGGTATCGCCCGACTGGGATAATTTTGCCATATATTCCAATGGTGATTATTCTACTCATGACATCTCATTTGGCAATATTAAAAGACGCGGCATTGAGCGGGCCGGGAAGGGATTCCCTACTGACAAAATTAATACACGCGATTTTGAGCATGGTGCAACTCTTAATAAAGAGGGAAATGTAATTTATTTTGCGAGCAACAGGCCCGGAGGTTTTGGTGGTTTTGATATTTATAAGATTAAAAAAGATGAAAACGACAAATGGGGAGAGCCCGAAAACCTTGGTGCAGTGATTAATACAGAATTCGATGAAAATTTCCCGTCACTTTCGCAAGATGAACAAACACTCTATTTTTCAACACAAGGGCATGCAAGTATTGGTGGTTATGATCTTTTTCAGGCCACCTACAACGCAGAGGAAGACAAATGGGCTGGTGTAAGGACTCTGGGTGTGCCCATTAACACACCTTATGATGAAATGGGTATATCATTCGAAGTTGATGGAGAAGTTGGATACATGGCTGCTAACCGTAAAGAAGGTTTGGGTAAAATGGATATCTACCGTGTAGCAATCGATGCAGATGCACCACCAACAATTATCCAAGGTTCATTAATGGTAGGAACCGAAGGTACCGCTGAACCTTATTCCGATGAATACAACAAAGTTTTTATAACCCTATACGACAAATTTGGAAATGTATATTCCAGGTACGAAGCGCAAGAAGGTGGAACTTTCTTTGCTACCATACCACCCGGGGAATATACACTGGAAATATACATCGACGGATCTGATTATAAATATACCGAGGACATGAAAATCCTCGATACAGGTGAAGATCAGATCTTACCTGAGACCTATTACATACGGCCCTAATGGTCAATTTGCTCATCTTAATTGAGATTTATGAGACATTTAGCAATAATATTTATAGCCCTAATTTTGGCTTTAGGTTCATATGCACAGGACCCATTAAGGGAAGCTGATGCATTTTTTGATGAGGGTAACTTTAAAATGGCGCTTGAAAGTTATAAAAAGGCGCTCAAAAAAGATTCAGCAAATGTAGAACTCAGGCACAATATGGCTATATGTATGCTCAGTCTTAATATAAACCGAAAACCTGCAATTCCCCATCTTGAATGGGTCGTAAAACAGGACAAATTTGATGCGTACGCCTGGTTCGATCTTGCCAAAGCTTATCATTTCAATCACCAGTTCGATAAAGCCATGGCCAATTATAAAAAATACTTAAAAGTTGGGAAAGATGATGAGTTTATTAAAATGGCAGAAGTAAGTATTAAGCAATGTGAAAATGCCAAAGAGCTTATTGCCAAACCTATTGATGTGACTTTTCATTTGCTTAACAAAGATATCAATACGGAAAATAATGAGTTCCAACCCTATATTCCTCCCGATGAATCTACACTGGTTTATACTTCCGATGAAAAATACGATAGCCGCTACAAAATCCATATCAACAACATTTTTATATCAGAAAATGAAAATGGGAAATGGGACAGGCCTAAAACCGTTGGTGTGGTTAATTCACAAGAAGATGAGTTTGTTTCCGGGTTAGCTGCCAATGATAAATACCTTTTTATTAAGGTAAGGCGATATGAGGCTTTTGATGATATCTTTATGGCCGAAAAAAATGGAGACAGAATAAGCAGACCCGAAGATCCGGGAGAGCCCGTTAATACCGCCGCTGTGGAAAGTGGCGCAACATTAAGTTTTACAGGCGATACGCTTATTTTTGCATCTGACCGCGAAGGCGGCATGGGAGGCCTTGACCTCTGGATGGCTATGCGACTACCAAATGGTAATTGGGGTAAGCCCGTTAATCTTGGGGAACCGGTGAATACACCTTACGATGAAGATTATCCCCACATAATGGCAGATGGAAAAATCATGTTTTTTAGTTCAAACGGGCCCAATAGTATGGGCGGATTTGACGTGTTCAAAACAAAGCTGAACCCTGATGCTTCAAAGTGGTCGACCCCACGCAATTTTGGCTATCCGGTAAACAATACATACGATAATCTTACCATTGCCATGTCGCGGAACTACCGTTACGCCTATGTTTCTGATGTGCGTAAAACCGGTGTGGGAGGTATGGACATATATCGAGTGGTATTTAATCAAACTGATGCCAATATTTTTCTGCATAGAGGAATATTTGTAAACGCCAACGATTCTATTGTGGATATTCCGGTGAAGGAGATGCCCGAAATTAAAGTAATTAATAAGGAGAGTGGAGAGTTGTTTGGTAAGTACCAATACAATAACACCAAACAACAGTTTTTACTGGCATTACCGCCCGGACGTTATCAACTTCAGGCCGATTTTAATGGTTATAAACCGGCAAAACGTGATATCTTTGTACCCGATTTGTTGGAACAAAAAGTATATGACCTTAAAATACAGTTAGAAGCAGAATAGTATGGAATTAAATCTACAGAAACCAATTGTTTTTTTCGACCTCGAAACAACTGGTATCGACATTGTAAACGATCGCATTATTGAGTTTTCTTTCATTAAGATTCACCCGGATCAAAGCGAAGAAAGCTGGACACAGCGCGTAAACCCCGGTGTGCCCATCCCACCTCAAACTACTGAGATACATGGAATAAAAGATGAGGATGTGGCAGATAAACCCTTTTTCAAAGATGTGGCCCGAAAAGTGGCGGCTTTTATTGAAGGTTGCGATTTAGCCGGGTTTAACTCAAATAAATTTGATATCCCAATGTTGGCCGAAGAGTTGGCACGGGCCGATATTGATGTTGACCTAAAAAAAATGCGCCATATAGATGTCCAAACCATTTTTCATAAAATGGAACAGCGAACACTCGAGGCAGCATATAAGTTTTATTGTGAGAAAGACCTTACCGAAGCCCATACCGCAGAGGCAGATACACGAGCAACTTATGAAGTGCTTAAAGCGCAGCTCGATCGGTATCGCGATGTTGAATTCAAAGATAAAACAGGGCATATTTCACAGCCCGTTGTGAATGATATAGATCAGTTGGCTAAGTTTTCATCGCAAAACCGCAACGTTGACTTTGCAGGAAGGGTTATTTATAATAACAACGGAGTGGAAGTGTTTAATTTCGGGAAATATAAGAATGTGCCGGTTGAGGAGGTTTTTCAAAAAGACCCCGGTTATTATTCATGGATATTGAACAGTGATTTTCCCTCGTATACCAAGCGTGTACTGACAGCTATTAAACTCAGAAAAATGATGCAGTAAATTTCATATTATGAAGATTATCGCCATAGGAAGAAATTATATCAAGCATGCAAAGGAGATGAAAAGCGAAGTGCCAGCAGAACCCGTATTTTTCATGAAACCGGAAACAGCACTTCTAACCAAAAACCAACCTTTTTATTATCCTGAGTTTACTAAAAATCTTCACTACGAACTCGAAATAGTGATAAAAATTAATCGGGTGGGAAAACATATTCCCAAAGAATTTGCCCACCGCTATTATAATGAAATAGCACTTGGAATAGATTTTACAGCACGTGATGTGCAGGCCAATGCTAAGGAAAAAGGGTTGCCATGGGAAAAGGCCAAAGCATTCGACCATTCTGCTCCCATAAGCCCATTTTTCGATAAAGCTGATTACAAATCAGTCAACGATCTGGATTTTATGCTGAAGAAAAATGATGAGGTGGTACAAAAAGGGAATACATCCGACATGATTTTCCCTGTAGATCAGCTGATAGCGTATGTATCGCAATTTGTTACACTGAAGATCGGAGATCTGATATTTACCGGCACGCCCGAAGGCGTGGGCCCCGTGAAGGTTGGTGATACATTAACAGCCTGGCTTGATGGCGAGCACGTATTAACAGTCCCGGTTAAGTAAATCAATTATTGATTTCTCTGCCAACCTCATTTATAAACCATGAATATTCTGCAGTGCAAAAAAAACTAAAAATATCTATTGTATCATACACCAATACTTTACCTTTTCGTATAGGAATTGAAACAAGTCCCATTTTTCAGCAAAAGGCTCATATAACCTACGACAACCCGGCAACCTGTGCAAAAAAAGTTATCAATGATGAGGCTGATATCGGTCTTATTCCGGTAGGAGTGTTATCGCAAATGGCTGAATATCACATTATAGGAGACTACTGCATAGGGGCAAAGGGTAAAGTTGATACTGTTAAACTTTATGGGAATGTGCCGGTAGAAGAGATGGAGTCTATTGTGCTCGATTATCAAAGTGGAACATCGGTAAAACTGGTTCAGTTACTCGCAAGTGAATATTGGCATATTCAGCCAGAATTTGTGTGTGGAAGAGAAGGGTTTGAACAAAGAGATATCGCAGGTAAACAAGGAGGCGTCGTCATTGGAGACCGCACATTTGCACTCGATAACCAATTTCCCTACAGCTATGATCTCTCTGAAGTTTGGTTACAGCACACAGGTTTACCTTTCGTCTTTGCTGTTTGGGTGAGTAGCAAGCCATTACCACAGGATAAGATCATATTATTTAACCGTGCGCTGGATGAGGGAATCAAACGAATAAAACAAATAGCGAGAGAATATCAGCATTTAGTACCTCAGGAGATAGATCTTGACACATACCTCACCAACCGTATCGACTATAATTTTGATGCTGATAAACACAAAGCCATGAGTCTGTTTTTGAATTATCTGAAAAACAATACCAGCAGCTGATAGGCTTATCTGTTTTGTTGGTTATTTTTGTATCTTTCGGGTTGTTTTTAAGACATAAAGTTATGAGGCAAATTAAGCTGTTTATTTTTTCGGTTCTACTGACGCTTGTCGGTATATCTTATGGGCAGGATACTACACTGGTTTATGTGTACGACATTAACCAGGAAATAGGTCCCGAAGCCTGGCGCAATACTCAAAATGCATTTAATGAGGCGCAAAAACATGATGCTGATCTTGTTCTGATTCATATGAATACCTATGGCGGTTTGGTTACTGCTGCAGACTCAATCCGGACAAAAATTTTAAATTCTGAAATTCCCGTTTGGGTTTTTATTGATAATAATGCTGCTTCTGCAGGTGCTTTAATATCTATTGCCTGCGATAGTGTTTATATGCGGCCCGGCGCTAATATGGGTGCTGCTACAGTGGTCAATCAGTCCGGGAAAGCAATGCCCGATAAGTATCAGTCATTTATGAGAAGCATGATGCGCTCCACTGCAGAGTCGCATGGCAAAGACACTACAATAACCCCGGAAGGAGACACCATTATTAAGTGGCATCGCGATCCGGCTATTGCAGAAGCAATGGTCGACCCCAGGCTCAAAGTAGAAGGGGTAATCGACAGTGGCAAAGTAATTTCATTTACTACAAGCGAGGCTATTAAGTATGGTTTTGCCGAGGCTGAAGCTGAAAATATTGCAGAGGCGCTCGATAAAGGTAATATCAATAAATATACGATTGTAAAACAGCGGCTCTCAACAACTGATAAGATCATCAATTTTTTGATCAATCCATTTGTGCACGGCATCCTCATTATGATAATTATTGGGGGGCTCTATTTTGAATTACAATCTCCCGGCATCGGCTTTCCATTGGCAGCTGCTGCCCTTGCCACTTTACTTTACTTTGCTCCGCTTTACTTAGAGGGTATTGCAGAAAACTGGGAAGTGCTGATTTTTATAGGTGGAATCGTGCTGATTATGGTTGAGATATTTGTAATTCCGGGGTTTGGCGTTGCCGGTATCAGTGGTATTGCTATGGTGATAACCGGACTTACACTGGCCATGATTGATAATCTTGAATTTCAAATGAACCCGAATTATGTAGATACCGTAATGCAATCATTGGCCGTTGTAGTTATATCATCTTTCCTGGCTTTTGTTGGCGGTATTTGGGGAAGTAAAAAATTATTCGACAATTCATTTTTGCCCGGGTTAGCCTTAAATAATGTGCAAGAAACAGAGGATGGGTTTTCAAATGTGGAATCGAGTTTTCGCAACATGACCGGAAGAAAAGGTGTTGCTGCTACTATGCTGCGACCATCGGGTACCGTAGAGATTGATGAAGAACATTATGATGCTCGTGCAGAAACAGGTTTTATTGAAGTCGGTACAAGAATTGTGGTCGTAAGAACATCATCTTCTCAGCTTTATGTAGAACCTGAAGATATGGAGGATTAATGCTAAAAACGGATGTTGTACACTATCAGCAAGGCGATTATTCAGAGATAAACGAATTATGGAAACAACTGGGCCTGGGTGGCGCTGAGCGTGGCGATGATGCCCAGGTTATTGAACGGACCCTCAACCACGGAGGGGCCTTTTTTATTATGCGGCTGGCAGAAAAACTTATAGGCACTGCATGGATCACAAGCGACTACCGCAGGTTATATCTACACCACATGGGTATTGATGCTGAATACCAAAATAAAGGTTTGGGCTTTAAATTGCTGAAGCATTGTATTCAATGGGCCAGAGAACAGGGGCTCCAGCTCAAGCTCGAGGTTAATCCGGCCAACAAAGGCGCTGTTCATTTGTATGAAAAATCAGGGTTTAAACGGTTAGGTGATTACGATGTTTATATTATTCGTGATTTCCGGGATATCCCCGAACATATACTAAATTTCTGATTGACAGAACTTAAATTTTTAATTATGCGATATTTTATTTTTACGCTAACGCTTTTATTATTAGCTCAATTTTCGCTAATAGCTCAAAATATTGAAACCGGTGAAAAGGTACTCAGATATTTGGCCGACGATAAGCTTGAAGGCCGATCCCCGGGTACAAAAGGAAGTGAGATGGCTATAGATTACCTTGACGAATTTTTCTATAAACAGTGGATGGGCAAATTCTCATTTGGGTATCAGCAGGAGTTTGAAATAGAAACAGATATTGAAATAACCCGTGAAACCACATTGGAACTTGGAAACAAAGAGGCTAAATTAAATACTGATTTCAAACCCTTTGTTTTTAGTGCAGAAACATCCGTAAAAGGAGAAGTAGTTTATGTGGGGACATCTCTACAAAATACTGAGGTCAATATCCAGAATAAATGGGTGTTGATGTATGTTGACAATGAGCCTAATAAGACGCCACCCCTAAGGGCTCTGATTTCTGACGTTATTGCTGCACGCAAAAAAGGTGCTGTTGGAATTTTAGTAGCTGCCAGAAACGATTTAACAGCAGAAAGTGAGTATTACCCTTTTAACTTTAACCGGTCTGTTGTTTCAGTTGATTTGCCGGTATTACAACTTTCACGTGAATACCTGCAAAAAGTTATTGAACAGGCAGGTCTCAGCCTTCGACAATTACGCAAAAAAGATGTTGCTAAAATAAACAAACAATTGAATCCATTGGAGGCTATTGTGGAAGTGGACTTTGACCGCATAGCCACAAAAACAGCCAATGTTGCTGCTTATATAGAAGGCTCTGAATCCAATGAGTGGATTGTGGTGGGAGCACACTACGATCATCTTGGGTATGGCGGACACGGCTCCGGTTCCCGTGCCCCGGATGAGCATGCTGTGCATAATGGTGCAGACGATAATGCCTCTGGTGTGGCCATGGTAATGATGCTTGCGGAATATTACAAAGACCATCCTCCGAAAAGTAACATGGCATTTGTGCTATTCAGTGCCGAAGAAATGGGAATCATCGGTTCCAAATATTTTGTCGCTAACCTGCCTTTTCCGAAAGAAAAAATTAAAGCTATGGTTAACTATGATATGGTTGGACGTGTGGAAGATTCTGCTCTGAGTATCAGTGGTGTCAAAACTGCCCGGGAATTCGAAGCCCTGTTAAAACAATGGCATCGTGAACCCCTGAAGTTGGAACTTGGTGGAGGCGGTTATAGTGGATCTGACCAGGCTTCATTTTATGCTGAAAATATTCCGGTGCTTTTCTTTAATTCGGGTTTGCACGACGATTATCATACCCCGGATGATGATGTGGATAAAATTAACTTTCAGGGAATGGAGTGGGTAGCTGGTTTATCGGTAAAACTTCTTGACTCCCTTGCGAATCCGGATTTCGATCTAAATTTTTCCAAAGCAAAAATTAAGCAGAAGGGGCGCTATGGGCAAACCATGAAGGTTAAAATGGGCATTATGCCCGATATTGCAGGAACAACCAAAAACGGTATGGGCGTTGATGGTGTAAGTGCCGGTGGGCCAGCTGATAAAGCAGGTCTGAAAAAAGGCGATGCAATTATTGAAATTGATGAAACCCAGATAAAAAATATTTACGATTACATGCACCAACTTGGTGAGCTGAAGAAAGGGCAGAAGGTTAAAATTAAGGTGCGGCGTGATAATGAAATTATCGAACTTGCTGTTCAGTTCTAATTGACTATAAAAATTCGTTAAAAATGAAAAAAGTAATAATATGGGTGGCTGCCCTGGCTATAACATTATCAGCAGCCATTTACCAGCGTGCAACCGGTCCCACATATCCATTGAAGGTTAATACTGAGTTGGCTGGCAAAAAATTTGATTTCAAACTAACAAGGAGTGCCTCAATTGGCGATGGCTGCACAGTAGAAATCCCAAAGAGTGATCATTTTGACAAGGCCGAAATAGTTTTTCGGAAACACCCAGGTAATTTTCAATTTGACACATTAAAGATGCAATTATCATCTGAAGGCTGGCAGGTTCAGCTACCCGTGCAGCCAGCTGCGGCCAAATTAGAATACTATGCAGTGCTCAAAAATGAGGAAAATAAGGTTTTATATCAAAACAAACAGAATACTGCAGTGGTACGGTTCAAAGGTGATGTTCCCAAATATATTTTGGTGCCGCACGTCATAGCAATGTTTTTGGCCATGCTATTCAGTACCGCTGCAGCATTAATGGCCATATTTAAAATAGGGAACTTCAGACTAATAGCCTATATTACCCTTGGGTTGCTGATTGTTGGGGGACTTATTCTTGGGCCCATTGTTCAGTATTATGCTTTTGGCGATGCCTGGACAGGTTGGCCCGTTGGACAGGATTTAACTGATAATAAGTTGCTTATTACAGTGTTGGCATGGGTTGGAGCTGTGCTGCTAAACTTTAAAAAACCGCGGAAGTGGGCCGTTATTGTGGCCGCAATAGTCTTGTTGGCCGTTTACAGTATTCCTCACTCGGCTCGCGGGTCAGAGTATAATTATGATACAGGTAAAGTACAAACAGGTTGATATGTGAAAAATTGTGCATAAAAAAAACCGCCGGATTTCGGCGGTTTTTTTTGTGGCATATGGTAATTATTCAATAATAATTGATTTGGTGACAACTTTATTATCAGAAGATAATCTTATGAAATAAACACCCTGGGCGCTATTTCCAAGATCTATTTCTGTGTTATCAGTGAACTGATTGCTATAAACAACCTGGCCAACACTATTTAGAACAGTGATTGTGTATTGACCGTCACTACTTACGTTAATAACACCCTGAGATGGATTTGGATATACCCGTAATGCTTGGTTTTGAGCATCATTCAATCCAACCGGTGTCATGTTCATTGTAATTGCCATAGGTGCTCCGGCTACATCAAATGAGCCTTCGTAGTTATAGTAATCTGCCAATGTTGCAACATAACTATAGGTACCGTTGGTAAGATCAATAACAGCCTGACCATTTACATCTGTTGTGAGTATGTATTGGTCGTTGATGTTTATTTCTACACCCTCAAGCGGAGTAGCACCGTCATACATGGCCTCGAAAGTTACTGTATATTCGGCTTCAACCATTGTAATGGTCTCTGTAATCGATAGCGCATCTACCATAATAGTACCGCTCACATCATTATATCCGGCCATTGTGATTGTGTAAGAATGCTCTCCTGCGGGCATCATCATAGATGCATGACCATCGACATTTGTCATGTAGTCATTTCCTTCCATAGTTACCATGGCACCTTCAAGGGCATTTCCACCTTCATCTTCAACAATAAAAGTAACTTCTCCCTGTACATCAAAATCAATACTCACAACATTACTTTCGCCAGATTCATATACACTTTTAACACCGGCAGTATGCGTGCCCAGTGTTAGGTCAGTGAACTGATAAGTGCTATCTGTTATGCCTGTGGCAACAGGTGTTGTCATATCGTTGAGGTATACACTGTAACTTTGAAATGCTTTGTCATTATCTGATTTCTTGGAAGTAGCCAGATAATCCAGAATTTCCATTAGTAGGTCACCCCTGATTTGTTCATCAGTTACTGAAGCAAATGAGCCAGACCAGAAAACAGTATTGCTATTTTGAATTGCAACTAATCCTTCAGGAGCTGTTGTAATTGTGAGCATGTCCATAGCATTGTGGTCTGTAATTTGATCAGTTGTCAGACCTTCTTTTGCAGCAGTGGTATAAATATCATCACATGTAAATGTAAATCCTTCAGCAAGCGAACCTGTTGCACCTTCATGAACAAGTGATTCTCCACCATCTTGCCACCATACATCTTGTGCTACAGAAACCACACCAAGGTAGTCATACGGGAACTGGCCAGCGCTGAATGTGTAAGTATCAGCCTGCGAGTAAGCATCCCATATGTAATCTTGTGATGATAAGAACAATTTGCCTCCACCATCAAGGTAACTTGCCAGATTGGTTTCATCTGTACTTGTAAGGGTTTGGCCATTTTGCCAACCTTCACCTGTAAACCAAATTATGGCATCAAATTGCTCCATTGTAGCAAGATCTGGGCCATTAAAGGTGGTTGCATCGGCTTCATAATAGGTGTAATCTAATTCATTTGCATCTAATACTGGTTGTACATACGCCCAGTCATCAGTGAAATCTACAGCATTACTGGCATCATGGTCAACGACCAAAATAGAGCCACTAAAACTACCGTTCCATGAAAAGTTTACATTAGCGCTGTCCTGTTCAACCATTAACCCGAATGGTTCAACGATGGTTTCAATTAATTCAACATTCATTGATAAGCCTGGGTCTTCAATAACAATTGAATCAGCTGTGTATGTATCGAAACCTGGTTTTTCTATCATCACATCATAAACACCTCTCCATACTGAATCGAATACAACACCTGTAGCATCGGCTGTGAGTGTGTAAACATGTTCCGGATCGCCATCCTGATTGGTTAAATTAACAACTGAACCTGTAGCGTCTTCTGATGCATTTGTGGTGATATTTACAGTGTAATCAACTGTCATATCTTTCGCCAGTACATTAGAGAGTGTCGGATCTGACAAAACACTGTTTGTGTAGTTTGCTACTACCGCATACTGATATAGGCCATATGTTTGAGTTGCCCAGTCTGTATCCGTAAATGAAGTGTCAATAACATTTGTTCCTACTTCTATCCAGTCAACCATATCCTGACCTTCTTCCAACCTGTACACGGTGTAGTCAATAAGTTCCTTGTTGTTAGATAAAGCACTAAATACAGGATCTTCTGTTACTACCGGCTCATTGGTAATCATCTTAAGATCATGGGTTATTTCACCACTGTTATTATTTGCTATTGCAGGAGAGGCACTGGTTTTACCCATATCATAACCATAGGCTCTAATCATAAATGGTTTTTCCAATGATGGATCTCCAAGGCTTTCAATAGTATTGAAAGTTCCTGTTGTATAGTCTGTGCTATAGTAATGTGTATTGTCTGTGTATGGATAATCTACATCAGGGTCAGTTGTTCCCAATCCAGCAAATCCTGCATAGCTGATAGCAATCATAAAACCATTAGGCGCATCAACCGGATCTGCCAGTGTATGCACGGTCCAGTCCATATCTGTATTGGGCACTGCCATGGCAGAGTACAACACATTGCTTGTTGGTTGTCCGCTTCCATCCAGATCAAATATAAATACATTTACTGTATTGTGTGGTCCGCCCTCAGCGGTTGTAAACCAGCTAACTTCGTGAAGTTGCGCATTAACTCTGTGCACAGATCCAAGCACTGTATTGTCGGTTCCTGAAGCATTCCCCAGCTGTCCGGTTTGTATGCCATTGTCATAGCGGAATTCAACTGGGATTAATGAACCGGGTTCCATCCATGTAACAACTGCCTCATCAGATGGGTTTATCACGGCATTTACATTTGTTGCAGGATAAGGAATTTCTTCCAGCACAACATCAACGCCAGTGAGGTCCCCGTCTACAACGGTAATGGTATCCTGATAAGTTGTATAACCAGGATATGAAACAGTCATCAGATAATCCCGGGTTCCGCCATAAACATCATTTATAGTAAATACGCCACTTGCATCGGTAGAGTCCAGATAAGTGTCATATCCATCTAATGTTACAGCAGCACCTTCGATACCGGTACCCAGATCACTTGAGGTAATGGTTCCACTTACTGAATAAGTAGGAATGGGATCAATGGTTGCATCAGCTACAATAGTGTCTTCTTCTATAACTGTAACACCTGTAAGGGTGGTGGTTTCATAACCAAACTTACTGAATTCCACATCGTATGTGTCGGGTATCAGATACGGGAAAATATATTCACCTGCCGCATCTGTAACAGTGGAAGAGTATGATCCTACAATCTGAACATTGACACCTTCGATCGGAGTACCTGAACTTGTAACGGTTCCTGTAAGGCCACCCAGTCCGGCTGTAGAAAAGAATAATGTTGTATTAGGTACCCAACTTATTACATCGCCATCAACTCCGGAAAGATCATCTGAAAATTCAGTGTCGGAGTTGTATTCCATGGTACAATTGGATCCAGGAATTTCAGTTCCATAAAACTCATCGCTTGAAGAGTGATATTCGTCTTCATAAACCCTGTATGTGTAAATCACCAAATTTCCGCCACCATAGATGTACGGGGTTGACAGTGGAATAGGAATAATGTTCCTTCCTGCCGGGAAACTCACTGTGTCATCATAAACAAGAACCAATGATGCAGGGTCGATCCATCCACCATCCATAGTGGTTTGGTCGGTTTCGCCAATCCATATTTTTACTGGTCTTCCTTCTGCAAGGTCGGTTGCGAAATTATTTTCATAAGCGATTGTTTCAAGTATACCTCCGCTTATTCCCAACTGTTCTGGCGTGTAAATGGTTTGTGAAGCGCTGTTTTTATAGTAGAAATCAAATGGAATTCTGGCTGGTGGAAATGTTTCGTCTGTTCCAACCTGAGCAGTCCATACACCACTTGGCTGAATAAGTAATTCCATTATTTCGGTTTCGTTATCTGATGGATCCGCGTCATCGGTGTAATCGATCACCCCTTTAATTCCAATAGTGTCCGGAATTGGGGGTGTATAAGCTATTGAAACTGTATCAATTGTAGCAGGGTCAATATCTACTCCGCTAACAGATCCGAGTACTGAATTATCAGCCGTGTCAACCAAATTAACGGTATAATCAGCGCCGGCTACAGCCTGGGTTCCAATGTTTTCAAAGATGATGTCAAATGAGGTTTCTTCCCCCTCTGTAGCAAATGGGTTACCGGCCAGATCTAAAGCTTTAAGGTTAGTGGGATCCGGTTCAAATATCAATACATTGTCAATTCCAACGTACCATGCCCACGAATCAGCATCATCGAATATAAATTTAACCTGACAAGCTGCATTCATATATGCGCTAATGTCAATAGACACCCTTTCGGCTTCAGTTGCTGATCCATGATCTTCATCCCATGTTAGTATATTTTGCCAGTCGGTACCGTCAAATACTTCAACAGCAAAATAATCTCCACCGCCAGCAGTGATGTCGTTATAACGCGCATCAAATTCGAGTTTCATGCCAGCTGCCCCAGAACAATCAAATACTGGTGTTATTAATTCACCGGCTGTAAGATTACCTGAGCCATTAGCATCGCTGTCGATAATGGCAAATCCCGTAAATGGGAAGTGGCCATCTGTCTCGGTCCAGAACCAGCCGGGAAGAGTTCCTGCTCCCGTATTGTTAATGGTCCAGGTATCCGGAATTACAGTGTCAAAAGTTTCTGATAAATAGTCTACTTTTGACTTGATGGTTTTATTGGATTTAAACGGGACAAAGAAATTCTTGTTCAAATCCTGTTTTTCCCCTTTCACCATTTCTTTTTTATCGAAATGGTTCACAATTTTTCCGTATTGCTGCGCACTCGCAGAAAATGAAAGTACACAGAATACCATTAGTAATGATAAAAGTCTGTTTTTCATCGTAATTAAATTTAGTTAGTGAGTTAAAATTTGCTGTTCATTTAGTATAAATAGCTGTTACCCTGATTCACAAAAACCATAAGGTTTTGATAATTACAATGCTCAAGGTAGAGAAAAAAATGACAAATGTCAATTTTTTTCTCGCATTTTTTGTTGTTAGAAATAGCGAGTCTTGACTAAGGAATGTGTAAAATATAGTGCAGAGGCTTAGCATAAACAATAGCCACTAAGCAGGATTGCTCTTTACTTAACCCTGTTGTAGTGGCTATATCTGTATTAGTTATAATGCTTTTTTAATTAGGTGGAAATATAGGTGGTTATTATTTTTTTTGGGTCGTTTTATTGACCTTGGTTTTCACAAGTTTGTTATCCTTAAAAACAGCTTCATAAATAACCTCACCATCTGGTTTCATGTATTTTATGGTCCCGTGTTTTTTTCCGTCTTTGAAGTTTTTTATACTCTCCACAGTACCATACTTATAGCGGGTAGTCCATTGTCCATCGGGGCGGCCATTTTTGTAGTTTTCTTCCCTTATGATTAATTTCGGGTTTCGTAGATCATAATATAGCCATTCGCCTTCTTTTTTACCATCAAGGTAGGTGCCCGATACAGTTAGTTTTCCGTTTTCCTGCCAGCTTTTAAATGGTCCGTTCAAAGTGCTGTCTTTGAATGTTTTTAATAGTTTCTTATTCCCATTTTCATACCAGTACATGGCTTTCCCCTCATTAATATTGTTACTGTAGTTTACAGCGTATGATTTTTGCCCGTTTTCGTACCAACCTTCCCATAATCCATTCATTTGTCCATTCAGAAATGTGCCTTTATGCTTCAGCTGTCCGTTTTGGTACCATGTTTTCCATACACCGTTTTCAGTTCCATCTGAGAATATACCCTTTTTAAAGATGCTTCCATCTTCGTAATAGTATTGCCATAAGCTGTCTTTAACCCCCATATCATAAAATCCGGTTTTCCAGACAGCGCCGTTGCTGTACCACCATGTCCACTGTCCATCCATATGGCCTTTTTTATAATAGCCTTCATTCCCTTTCTGGCCATCGGTTCGGTAAAAAGTCCATTTGCCATGCTGCAAGGAGTCCTTAAAGTGGCCTTCCATATCTAAGGAGCCATCTTCAAAATACCATTCTGCATCGCCATCGGGTCTTCCGTTTTTAAACTGCATTTTACGCTGCAGGTCCCCATTTTTATTGTATTCCCTTAGCTCTCCATGGTATTTGTCATTTTTAAATTCGGCCATGCGCAGCAATTGTCCATCGGGTGTCCAAAAGGTCCACTTTCCCTCTCTCTGACCATCTTCAAGTATTCCAATCATGCGTTTCTGGCCATTTTTATACCATTCTACATTCTTACCCGATTGGTAGTTATGACGACTCATTTTCTCTCCTGTGCGAAACCATTGCATCCATTCGCCTACCTGTTCGCCCAGTTTATACTGTCCTTCACTTTTTTTGTTGCCATTGCTGTACCAGGTTGTCCAACTGCCGTGTGGCAGGCTATCTTTGTACATACCCTTCTCGGCCGGCTGTTGTTCATTGTAGTAGGTGATGAATTTTCCATTACCGCCTTCTACTATTTGTTCTCCTTGCTTATTCCAGTAGCTTACAAGGTAAGGTTCCCCTTCTTTGTAATAGGTTTCAATTTTTTTACTACCATCTTTGTAAAACTGCGTCCAAAGACTGTCTTTCTGGTTGTTTTTATAATAGCCTGTTATTTCTTTTGTCCCGTCATTATACCAGGCCTTATATTCACCTGTTCGGAGACCATTCGTAAAATTTCCCCGGTTCTCAATTTGACCATTATCATAATAATAAATAACCTCTCCGTGTACAAAGCCTTTTTTAAATTCTGTAACCTGAATAAGTTTTCCTCGTTTGTCAAAGTATTGCCAGCGGCCATGTTCAAATCCGTTTTTCATGTTACCCTTCATGGCTATATTGCCATTTTTCCATTTTTTTTCTACAGACCTGATTTGGGCATCTACCGGATTGATATTAAGGAAGATTGATACAGCGAAAATGATAAAGAAAATACGGTTCATGATGACAAGTTTAAAATTGTATGGTGCGAATTTACCCAAAATGCCCATAATGCCGAAAAAAATTTCTGGCATTTATGACGAAAAACATGATAAAAAGCATTCCAGATGTGGCAAAAACACTATACATTTGCAATCTAATTAAAAACAGCCACTTATGTCAAAAGCCAACGAAACAACAAAGTTGTCTGAACAGTTTCCTCCTATTTCGAAAGAAAAATGGATGGAAAAAATTGCTGCGGACCTTAAGGGTGCCGATTACAATAAAAAACTTGTATGGCACACACAGGAAGGGTTCGATGTAGAACCGTTTTACAGAGAAGAAGATTTAAAAGAATTGGCCTATTTGGATTGTAATCCCGGCGAATTTCCTTTTGTCAGGGGAAATAAAATCCAGGATAACGATTGGCTGATTCGCCAGGATATTGATGCAACCGATGTCAAAAAAGCCAATACAGAAGCATTAAAGGTGCTTAATAAAGGCGTAGAAGCACTGGGCTTTAAGTTTGGCGAGGAGCAAAAGGTTACTCAAAAAGATTTTGAAATATTGCTTCAGGATATTTGCCTCGAGGCTATTGAAGTTAATTTCATAGTACCTCACGATGCCTTAAATATTGCTGGTTTATTCCTTGATTATGCAACCAAAAACAAGAAAAAGCCTGAAGAGCTGCGTGCTTCAATAAATTTTGATCCCGTTGGCCACTTTGCACTTTACGGGAGATTTTGCGATGATGAGCAAAAATTATTCGATGAGACCAAATCACTTATCGAAAAAACCAATCAGGCCCCTGCGATAAAACCAATTACTGTACACAGTAATTATTTCAAAAATGCCGGGGTAACCATTGTAGAGGAATTGGGTATTGCGCTGGCCATGGGAAGCGAATATCTTGCTCGGTTAACCGATGCAGGACTGAATGCTACTGATGTAAATGCCAACCTGAAGTTTCATTTTGGCGTGGGCACTAATTATTTTATGGAGATTGCCAAATTCAGGGCTGCGCGTTATATGTGGGCGCAAATTGCAAATAAGTACGGGATTGATAAACCCAATTGCAAGATGCATATCCATGCACAAACCAGTACCTGGAGCATGTCGGTATATGATCCTTATGTAAATACTTTACGTACTACAACAGAGGCCATGTCGGCCACATTGGGTGGGGTGGAATCATTGACAGTTGACCCTTTTAATTTCTATGAAAAGGCAACAGTGCAATCTGAACGTATCGCGCGCAACCAACAAATTATACTGAAAGAAGAATCGTATTTTAAAAAGATAGTTGATCCGGCAGGGGGTTCATATTATATTGAAACATTAACCCACAAATTAATTCAGGAAGCCTGGAAAGTATTCGTGAAAATTGAGAACGAAGGTGGTTTTGTAACTTCATACAGAATAGGAGATTTCCAGAAACGCCTAAGTGATACTGTAATAAAACGGGCCGGGCAAATTGCATTGCGCAAAGAGAAATTCCTTGGTACTAACGAGTTTCCCAACTTTGACGAAACCAAAGAAAACATGCCGGCAGAACTATTCGAAGCCAAAGACTACACAGCCGATAATGCCGAAACCCAGGGATTGGTTATTTATCGTGGTCCGCAGGAGTTCGAGCGCATGCGTTACCGTACAGATACATGGGCTAAAAACCATAAGCGCCCTAAAGTATTTATGCTAACCTATGGCAATTTGGCCATGCGTCTTGCCCGCTCACAATTTTCGCAGAACTTTTTTGCCATGGGAGGTTTTGAAACCATCGATAACCATGGTTTCGAATCAGTCGAAGAGGGTGTTAAAGCTGCCATAGATAAGGAAGCCGATATTGTGGTATTGTGCAGTTCAGATGATGAATATCCGAACATTGCGCCCGAAGCTGTTAAGTTGCTTGATGGAAAAGCTGCTGTTGTAGTAGCCGGATATCCAAAAGACAGCATAGAGCATCTCAAAGAAGCTGGTGTGAAGCATTTTATTCACATCAAATCAAATGTGCTGGAAACACTTGAGCACTTTCAAAAACAGCTTGGACTATTGTAATCGTGGATTTAAACACTGAAATCAGAAAATTATGAGACCAAAATTTAACGATATAGACCTGACAAAAAATACGTCAGAAAAGCCAACAGGAAAGACCTGGCAGGATGCACATAATATTAAACCCAATTGGGACACTCCGGAGAAAATTCCTGTAAAAGGGGTGTATAGCAAAGATGATTTGGCCGGAATGGAGCACCTTAATTATGCTGCCGGACTGGCGCCATATCTCAGAGGGCCTTATTCGGCCATGTATGCCATGCGTCCATGGACCATTCGTCAGTATGCCGGTTTCTCTACTGCTGAGGAATCCAATGCCTTTTATCGCCGCAATCTTGCAGCCGGTCAAAAGGGACTTTCAATTGCCTTTGACCTGGCTACGCACCGTGGCTACGACTCTGACCATGAGCGCGTAATGGGTGACGTTGGTAAAGCCGGTGTTGCAGTGGATTCTATTGCCGACATGAAAATTTTGTTCGATGGTATCCCATTAGATAAAATGTCTGTTTCAATGACGATGAATGGAGCTGTTTTGCCCATTATGGCATTTTACATTGTTGCCGGAATGGAGCAGGGCGCGAGCCTTGAGCAACTTTCGGGAACTATACAGAACGATATCCTGAAAGAGTTTATGGTGCGTAATACCTATATTTATCCACCGGAATTCAGTATGCGCATTATTGCTGATATTTTCGAGTTTACCTCGAAGAATATGCCTAAGTTCAATTCAATTTCCATTTCCGGGTACCATATGCAGGAGGCAGGAGCTACAGCTGATATTGAGATGGCTTATACATTGGCAGATGGTTTGGATTATATCCGAACAGGTATCAATGCCGGCATGGAAGTCGATAAATTTGCACCACGGCTATCATTTTTCTGGGCCATTGGCATGAACCATTTTATGGAAATTGCCAAAATGCGCGCTGCCCGTATGATTTGGGCTCAGCTGGTAAAACAGTTCGACCCGAAGAATCCTAAATCTATGGCATTGCGTACACACTCGCAAACTTCAGGATACAGCCTGCAGGAGCAGGATCCGTTTAACAATATTGCACGTACAGCCGTAGAGGCCATGGGCGCTACATTGGGTCATACGCAATCGCTGCACACCAACGCACTTGATGAGGCTATAGCCCTGCCAACCGATTTTAGTGCACGTATTGCCCGAAATACGCAGTTATATTTGCAAAATGAGACCCAAATTACCCGTGCGGTTGACCCATGGGCAGGTTCCTATTACGTGGAATCGCTCACCCGTGATTTGTATAACCGGGCATGGGAACATATCAATGAAATTGAAGGCATGGGCGGAATGTCCAAAGCTATTGAGACCGGAGTTCCCAAGATGCGTATTGAAGAAGCTGCAGCACGTAAACAGGCACGCATCGACAGTGGCCGCGAAACCGTAGTTGGTACCAACAAGTATCGGCTCGATAAAGAGGACCCGATTGAAATACTTGAAGTGGACAATACAGCCGTAAGAAAATCGCAGATTGAGCGATTGGAGAAATTGCGTGCTGAGCGAAATAATGAGGAAGTCGAGCAGGCATTGAATGCCCTCACCAAATGTGTCGAAACAGGAAAAGGTAATTTGCTTGAACTTTCCATTGACGCCGCTAAGAAGCGTGCCACCCTTGGAGAGATATCCCAGGCATGTGAGAAAGTTGTAGGACGTTATAAAGCAGTAATTAGATCTATTTCAGGCGTGTATTCATCAGAATCTAAAAATAGCAGCGACTTTGCCAAAGCCAAAGAGCTGTGTAGTAAATTTGCAGAGCAGGAGGGCCGTCAGCCTCGTATTATGATTGCGAAAATGGGGCAGGATGGCCACGATCGTGGTGCAAAAGTTGTAGCCACCGGATATGCCGATATTGGCTTTGATGTTGATATTGGTCCGCTTTTCCAAACACCGGAAGAAGCTGTGCGCGATGCCATTGAAAATGACGTGCATATTTTGGGTATTTCATCACTGGCAGCCGGACATAAAACACTTGTGCCGGCCGTAATGGAAGAGCTGAAAAAGCATGGGCGCGAGGATATTATGGTTATTGCCGGTGGTGTGATTCCACATCAGGACTATGATTTCCTATACAGTGCAGGTGTGGCAGCCATTTTTGGACCTGGAACATCGGTTCCCAGAGCTGCTGTCGACATGCTGAATATCTTGTTGGACGAAGCGTAAAATAAGTTTTATAAGATATGGCTAAAGCCGTTTCCGTGAGGAAGCGGCTTTTGTTAATGCTCAGAGTTAATAGTTACATTGAATAGAATGAGTAAGGAGCTGGTTTTTTGTATGATGTATGATTTTTAGTAACTTAAGCAATCAAATCGGTGTTAGTACCGTTTAATAAAAAAACCAACACCATGAATCGTAAGCAAATCAGTTCAGGCAGCACATTTGAGAAACAAGTTGGGTATTCCAGGGCCATTGTTGATGGCAACTGGGCCTTTCTGGCAGGAACAACCGGCTATAACTACGAAACAATGACCATTTCGGACGATATCGTTGAGCAAACCGAACAATGCCTCAGGAATATTGAATCGACCCTGAAACAGGCCGAATTTAACTTAAGGGATATTGTGCGGGTTACCTACATTCTACCCGATAAAAGTGAATTTGAAAAATGTTGGCCCATGCTTCGAAAATACCTGGGAGAAATACGTCCTGCAGCCACCATGATCTCGGCTGGTCTGGCCACCGACGAAATGAAAATTGAAATAGAAGTTACTGCTTTAAAGCAATCGGAGTGGTTTTGATTTGAATAGCGCAGGACGACACAAATCGACATACATAAAAAAGCCACCGATTTCTCAGTGGCTTTAGTGTCATCTAAGCGGTCTGGACGAGACTCGAATCCCGCATTGCCGAAATTTTCAATTTCGCTAGCAATGCGCGGACTCACGCAAAGTAAGTCAAATCAAAGATTTGAGACTTTACGGAGTCCCGCTTCGCGAGGATCCTCATAGAATGACGAAAATTACAAATTTTCTATTCTATGGGACTACGCT